>DATFYA010000049.1 GCA_035315345.1 Candidatus Methylomirabilota bacterium | reverse complement strand
GAGATTCTCCGGGTCGACCACATCGACGTGTTCTTCGTGGCCCCGAGCGACCTGGCCACCTCGATGGGCCACATCGGCGACGTCGGTCATGCCGAGGTGCAGAAGACGATCGACGGAGCCATCGCGAAGATCGTCCAGGCCGGCCGCACCGCCGGCACTCTCGTCACCTCGGCGAACGTCGAGGCCTACACCCGCAAGGGCGTGCGCTGCATCATGGCCAGCTTCTTCCCGTGGATCCAGGCCGGCACGAAGGATCTCATGGACCGCGCCGCCGCCGGCGCGGGAGGGCGCTGAAGAGGGCGCTCAAAAGGGTCCAGATGCGAGGCGGCGCCCGAAGGTCGGGCGCGAAGCGTACTCTCCGTACGTTGAGCGCCCCGACCGAGGGCGCCAACGAAGCAGATGGGCCCTTTTCAGCGCCCTCTGGCGTCGGGGCGGAAGCGGATGCCCGGGCGGGCAAGCCCGCCGCTGACGCCGATCGGCGTGCCGTCGGCGCGCCAGCAGGCTGCGCCTTCGAGCGTGCCGTCGGCCGCGAACGCCACCGCGTTCATGCCGCCGGCGACCGCGGGGACGGCGACGACGCGGTGTCCGCGGGCCGCCAGCGCGGCACGCACCGCGGCCGGGATGTCCTGCTCCATCTCGAGCTCCTGCCCCTGGCTCCAGATGCGCGGCGCCTCCACCGCCTCCTGCAGCGGCATGCGGTGATCGATCAGGTTCACCACCGCCTGCAGCACCGAGGTGAAGATGCGCACGCCGCCGGGCAGGCCCAGCGCCCACGCCGGGCGGCCGTCGCGCAGCACGATGGTCGGCGCCATGCTGCTGGTCACGCGCTTGCCGGGCGCCACCGACGCGGGCGTGCCGGGGTGCGGATCGAACAGCGCCATGGTGTTGTTCAGGATGATGCCGGTGCCTGGCACGGTGGCCTTCGCCCCGAACAGGTTGTTGAGGGTCTGGGTCATCGCCACCACGTTGCCCTCGGCGTCCGCGGTCGTCACGTGCGTGGTGTGGGCCGATCCGGCTGCGACGCCCGGCACCCCGCCGTAGTCCCCCGCCCGATCCGCGCGGATCTGCGCGCGCCGGGCCGCCGCGTGCGCCTTCGAGGTGAGCCGCTCGACGGGGATGTCCACGAACGCGGGATCCCCGGTGCAAGCGTTGCGATCCGCGAAGCCGATCTTGAGCACCTCGGCGATCAGGTGGAAGTACTCCGCGGTGCCGAAGCCCAGCCCGGCCGGGTCGAAGCCCTCCAGGATGTTCAGCATCTCGATGAGGTGCAGGCCGCCGGCGGTCGGCGGCGGCGCGCCCGCGATCTCGAAGCCGCGGTAGCCTCCGCGGATGGGCCGGCGCTCGATCGTCTCGTAGCGGACCAGGTCGTCGAGGGTGATGATGCCGCCCGCGCGCGCCATGTAGTCGGCCACGATGGCGCCCAGATCGCCGCCGTAGAGGGCGCCCGGCCCCTTGGCCGCGATCAGCCGAAGCGTCGCCGCGTACTCCGGCATCACGACGAGATCGCCCGCCTTGATCGGCGCGCCGCCGGGCAGGAACGTCCGCGCGGTCTCGGGGAAGCGCGCCAGGTCGGGGGCAGTGTCCAGCACCGCCTCCACCAGGTACGGCGTGGCGCGGAAGCCCCGCTCGGCATGGCGGATCGCCGGCTGCATCACCGTCTCGAGGTCGAGGCGTCCGAAGCGGGCGATCGCCTCCGCCCAGGCCTTCAGCGTCCCGGGCACGCCCGCCGAGAGGAGGCCCGTCAGGTTGACGTCGCCTGCCGTGCGCAGGTAGTCGGGCCACGCGTCGGAGACAGGGCGGTACATGTCCGGCCGCGCCGCCGACGGCGCGGTGGTGTAGTTGTCGATGACGAGATGCCGGCCGTCGGCCAGCCGCAGCTGGGTCATGCCCGCGCCGAAGATGCCGACCATCATCGGCTCCACCACGGTCAGCGCGAAGAGGGCGCCGATGGCCGCGTCCACCGCGTTGCCGCCCGCCGCGAGCATCTCCGCGCCCGCCGCCGAGCCCAGCGGGTGATTGGTGACGACCATGCCGCGTGACGCCGTCGCCGGCCGCTTCTCCGTCATCGCGTTCGCTCCGTCAGGGCGTGGGCCAGACGTCGGGCAGCTTCGTGGCGACCCACTTCGCGAGCGCCGCGTTCACCACGCGGGGCTTCTCCTGGGCCATCCAGTGTCCCGACGGCACCACCACCTCGGTGAGGTCACAGCAATCCCGCCGCATCGGCTCGGCCAGCCGGGAGTGGACCGTCTCGCACGTGTAGTCGTACTCGCCGTGCAGGAACAGGACGGGCAGGCTCAGCCGGCCGCCGTC
>DATFYA010000048.1 GCA_035315345.1 Candidatus Methylomirabilota bacterium | reverse complement strand
ATCCCCGGGCGCGCCCACCGGCCGTGAGGGCCTGAGCATTGCGGTCGGGCCGCTCCCGCGAGCTCTGGTGTCCCGTCGTGTCGGAGCCCGTGCTCATCCGGCTGACGCGCCTGACCCGTCTCACGCGGACGGGAGACTACTTCGTCCAGTGCAACCAGGTGGACTGCCAGTACGTCGAGGCGAATGCGCCTCCGTGTCCGCTTCACGTCGGCATGTTCGCCGAGGAGATCCGGGCCGCCTCGGCGGCCCGCGAAGCCCGCCGCGAGGGGTACTGAGGGACCCCTCGTCGGCGACCGACACGACCCAACGCTCAAGCGACACGGGAGGGAACGAGCCATCGCGACTCGCATCTTCGTCGGGAATCTCACCTTCGGCACCACCGCGGATACGCTGACCGCGCTCCTGTCCGAGGCGGGCAGCGTCGTCGAGGTCTACCTGCCCGCGGACCGCGAGACCGGACGGCCCCGGGGATTCGCGTTCGTCCAATTCGCCTCCGAGTCCGAGGCCGCCGCGGCGATCCAGCTCTTCCACGATCGCGAGGTCGAGGGGCGACGGCTGACGGTCAACGCGGCCGAGGACCGGCCTCCCCGCCCGGCCGGACCACGACCGTTCGAGCGCGCGGGCGGGGGGCGGGATCGGCCCGCCGGCGGACGGCCGACCAAGCGCAAGGGCAGCCGCCGCGGCCTGCGAGGTCGGAAGCGGAGCCTCTGAGCCGGGAAGGCCGACGGCGGTGATCACGCGCTGTCGGATGTGGTCGATCACCCTTGCCCATGCCGCCGTCACCGGCGAGGTCGAGCGTGGCCGACGCCGCGCCCGTTGCCAGCGCTTGCGGCGCGGCCACTGTGTAACGCTCCAGCTCGGGGAAGCTGTCCGTGTGAGCCGGCTTGCGATCCTAGACTACTTCCCGGTGCAAAAGTGATTGCGGACGTGGCGTCTGGCGGTGGAATGAGGCTGGCGAAGCCGTCCGATCCGGCCCTTTGCCCGGTCTCTATCTCTATGTTGCATTGGATCGCCCGGTCGTTTCGCTCAGCCGGCCCCGGGACTCGCCCGGCCCAGCACCAAGAGGTTGTTCGCGAGTACCCCGAGGCCGACCCAGCGCTCCATGCCCACGACCCCACGATATCGGCAGCGTCGGAGGCCATGGCGCCGCTTCAGCGCGCTGATCCGCCCTTCCGAGCCGGTGCGCCATCGAAGGGCGGCGCGAACACGCCGCGAGCGGGCTTCTCGGCGTTGCCGCGGCAAGACCACGCACCGCACTCCGTGCTGCCGCGCGACCTGATCATTCCGGTGCGAGGCAAAGGCCGCATCCGCGACCGCCAGACGCGGGGGATGCCCGAAGAGCTGCGCATGACGCACCAGCGAGGGCTCCCACAGCGTCCGGTCGGGGACGCGGGTCGAGCACACCTCGTAGTCCGTGATGAACTGCGCCTCGGCCTCCTGAATCTTGACCAGCTTGCCGAACTCGGTCAGCTTGGTTGCCTTTCCTTTGCGGATGGCCTCCGTATGGGGCTCGAACAGACTGAGCACCTTGTCGCGGTAGTGCGTGTTCCCTCGGAACACGCGGGCTCGCGTCTGCGCCAGGACCCGCTGGACCAGCGCGACGGTGGTGCGCAGGCGGTGGCGCAGCGGCGCGAGCGGGCCGCTGGCGTGCAGACGGCTCACGCGCTCGACCCGCTCGGCTTGCCGGACCACGCGGCCGGTGATCCGCAGGAGCTCGCGATAGAGTCGACGCATTCGCGCCTGGCTGACCGCCCGCACCGCGTGCCCGGTCCGGAGCGTCGCGGTCCGGGTCTGCTGGGCGATGGCGAAGACGCGCCGGGCCACGCTCCGCGCCCGATCGCGCACCCGGAGCCATCCCGGGGCGCCGCGGGCCGCGACGCGTTTCATCGTGCGGGTCAGGATCCGAACCCCATCGGCCAGCAGGGCGCTGTCGGTCGGGTAATGGATATTGGTCTCGACCACCGTCGTGTCGACCCGCAGCCGCCGGCCACGGATCACCCGCCGCTCGTGGCCCAGCGCCACCAGCCGTTCCAACAGCTGCTTGAGGACCGGCCTGTCGAGCAGGTGGGTGAGGCGAATCAGGGTCTTGGCATCTGGGACGCGCTCGCCGTCAATCCGGCAGAAAGCGCGGTAGACCAGGCTCCCGCGCACCTCGCGTTCGCATTCGTCGAAGCTCCAGTCGTACAGGTGCTTCAAGACCAGCATGCGCAGGACCACTGCGGCGGGCGTGCCGAGCCGTCCCCGGCGGGCACTCGATGGGCGGCGCCGCGCCAGCGTGTCTGTGACGGAATCCACCAGGTCATCGTCCTCGAGCAGATGATCGATCTGTCGCAGGATGGGATCCCACAGCTTGTCCGCGTCCGGGAGCAGGACCTCGACCAAGGTGCGCTGCGGGTAGGTGCGCCGGACCATGGCGCCTCCGATGAGGTCGGACGACCTCAGGGGCTGCACCGCGTGAGCTGCGCAGCGGCGCCGAGCACCGATCGGCACTCGCGCTGCTGGCTCACCATCGCGCGTGGACACGGTCATCGTCAACCAATATCGGGGCGTTCTCGCTACGTCCGAACGCGCCACCCCGGGCAAACACTGGGCGTCCTCGGCCCCTTTTGCACCGGGAAGTAGGCTAGTAGGCGTCTGCTGAACCTCCGGATGGGAGGCACGATGACGAGGACGGCGACCCTGTCCGAGCAATGGATCGAGCACGGCTTCATCCCTGTGGTGGACGTGCTGACGCCCGACGAGGCCGCGCGGTGCCGGGCCCAGTTCGACGCCCTGGAGCGGGAGATTCCGCCCGAGGCCGCCGAGGTGCGGATCCTCGACCGGCACCTCGACGTGGAGTTCATCTG
>DATFYA010000047.1 GCA_035315345.1 Candidatus Methylomirabilota bacterium | reverse complement strand
CAAACGGGGACCGCCGCCGCCGTCTCGGAGTCCGGTACGCTCGTTTACCAGGATCCTTCCGGCCTTGCCAACTCGAAGCTCGAGCTGATCGATGTGACAGGGAAGCGCACGCAGCTGCGCGACGCAGACCGGTTCGGTGCGCTGCGGTATTCGCCAAACGGGCGCAGCATCGCCGTGGCGATCCGGGCCGGGACTGGCACCCCGACGCTCGCCGACGGCTGGGACATCTGGGTCGTCGATCTGGCGACGAAGGAGGCAACGCGAGTGACAAGTACCGGGGCTGCCTCTGCCCCCGAGTGGTCGCCCGACGGCACTCACCTCATCTATGTCGCGACGGTGAGCGGCACGAGTGAAGTCTGGTCGACACCGCTTGACGGAAGCGCGATTCCGTCGCGCCTCGTCAAGATCGAAGGTGACGTCATCTCCGCGGTCCCGACTCCGGATCGTCGATCGGTAATAGTGTCTAGGTGGGCCAGGGGTGACGCCCGAATAGAGCTGCTCCGCGTAGCCCTCGATGGCTCGCGGATCGACACACTGGTGACTCCGAAGGGTTCGAGCGATTTGCGGCCGATATCACCTCGGGTCTCGCCCGACGGGCGCCTTGTCGCCTTCGCTGATCGCAGCAAACGTGGCGTGCACGTCCGAGACCTGGACGGAAAAGGAGAGATTCAGATCTCCACCGACGGAGGATGTTGTCCGCTATGGGCTCCCGACAGTCGTCGAGTGTTCTTCCGAAATGTCGACCGCCTCGTCGCCGTCGATCTCCGGATAGCGCCTGCGCTCGGCGTGATTGGCCGAAGCACCAGCGCCGGCTTCTGGTCGAGGGATGTGATATCCACCGCATACGAGGATGTGTACTACGATCTCTCGCCTGACGGTCGAACCTTCGTCGCCGCGACGCCGGTAAGAACCGATACCAAAGTCCTGGTCGCGTTCAACTGGGGAGAGGAGCTGCGACGCGAGTGGCGGGCAGGGTCGAGGAAATGACCATCATTTCCGACCGCCTCACAGCTGCGCTTGCCGATCGCTACCGGATTGTACGCGAGCTCGGTCAGGGGGGCATGGCTACCGTCTATCTCGCCGAGGATATCAAGCACGACCGTAAGGTCGCGCTCAAGGTGTTGAAGCCAGAGCTGGCGGCCGTGCTGGGCGCAGAGCGTTTCGTCATCGAGATCAAGACCACGGCAGCACTGCAGCATCCGCACATCCTGCCGCTCTTCGATTCAGGAACTGCCGACGGCTTTCTGTACTACGTGATGCCGTTCATCGACGGAGAGACGCTACGCTCGAAGCTCGATCGCGAAACGCAGCTCGCCATCGATGAAGCGGTGAAGATCGCGACCAACGTTGCCGACGCGCTCGATTACGCGCACCGGCATGGAGTGATTCATCGCGACATCAAGCCCGAGAACATCCTGCTTCATGATGGCCGTCCGATGGTCGCCGACTTCGGGATCGCGCTCGCCCTCTCGGCGGCGGCGGGCGGGAGGATGACCGAGACGGGCATGAGTCTCGGCACTCCGCACTACATGAGCCCCGAGCAGGCGACGGCCGACAAGGAGATCACCGGCCGGAGCGATATCTACTCGCTGGGCAGCGTTCTCTACGAGATGCTGGCGGGCCAGCCGCCGCATCTCGGCGGCTCGGCCCAGCAGATCATCATGAAAATCATCGCCGAGCACTCGGCACCGGTGACGCAGTATCGCCGTTCGGTGCCCGCGAATGTGGCGGCGGCGGTAGCCAGAGCACTGGAGAAGCTCCCGGCCGACCGTTTCGCCTCGGCCGCCGAGTTCGCAGCCGCGCTGACCAACCCGGCGTTCCGGGGCACGGGCCCGGCCGCGACCGGGATGCATGACACGGCTGGCAGCTGGCAGCGGCGCGCGGCCGTGCCCGCGCTCACCGCCGCAGCACTGCTCACCGTGGCGTTGGGGTGGAGCCTCCTCCGCCCCGCCGCGCCGCTTCCGGTCGCACGCTATCGCGTCGAGCTGCCCAAAGGGCAGGAGCTGTCCAGCACCCTCTGGTCACGGCTCTCGGTGTCGCCCGACGGATCACGGCTCGTCTATGTGGGCAATTCCAAAGCTAGCTCTCAGCTCTTCGTGCGGACGCGCGACCAGCTCGACGCGACGGCACTCCCCGGAACGGACGGGGCCATCAACCCGGCGATATCCCCGAACGGAACCAGTGTCGCGTTCATGGACCGCGTCAACGGCGACGTCAAGGTGATATCCCTCGCCGGTGGCGCTCCGGTCAGCATCACCGACTCGCTGGTCGGAGCGCCGGGCGTCGCGTGGGGCTCGGACGGATTCATCTATTACGACCGGCTGGGCATCGGGCCCCTGATGCGGGTCCCGGAGGGCGGTGGCGCAGCCCAGGGCATCGGGCAGCTCGATTCGGCACGCGGAGAGTTGCAGCACTCGTGGCCCGACGTTCTGCCGAACGGCCGGGGAGTGATCATGACCGTGAGCCGCGGCGGACCGGGAGCAATGGGCAGTTCGGCGGACGAAATCGCCGTGCTCGACCTGGCCACCGGCAAGCACCGCGCGCTGGTGCGCGGCATCTTCGCGCGGTATGCGCATTCCGGCCACCTGCTGTACGTCACGGCCGAGGGGTCGCTTATGGGCGTGCCGTTCGACCAGGACCGGATGACGATCACGGGTGACGCCGTGCTCCTCGCGGAAGGTGTCGGAGTGCGTATCGGTGGTGGCGCGGTGGATCTGGCCGTGTCCAGCAACGGGTCGCTCTGGTACGCGGCGGGAGGGGTCGCAGAGGAGGGGACACTCGAGCCAGTATGGGTGGGACGGGATGGAGTCGCGACGCCGGTGACAGACCGATGGTCCGGGCTGATTCAGGATCCGGTACTGTCGCCGGACGGGAAGCGGCTCGCCGTGCGGATCCGCGACCTTCAATCGCAGGTGTGGGTCAAGGAGCTCGATCAGGGGCCGCTGGCCAAGCTCACCATCGAGGGCACGTACAACGCCAGGCCCGCGTGGGCGCCGGACGGCCGATCGCTCGCCTTCGTCTCGGCGGCGGGCCCACCTGCCGGCGATCACGATCTCTATCAGCGGAGTGCCGATGGAAGTCGGGCGGCCACACCGCTGCTGGACGAGAAGCGATCGGTCGAAGAGGTGACCTTCTCGCCTGATGGCCGGTGGCTGGTGTACCGTGTCGGGTCCAAGGTAGGCGATCAGGATCTGTATGCACGCCGAGTCGGGACGGACTCGTCGATCGCGCTGGTGGCGACGCGCGCCGACGAGACTTCGCCCGTGGTGTCACCGGATGGACGGTGGCTCGCCTATGTTTCCAACGAAGGAGGCAGGACGGAGGTGTATGTGAGCCCGTTCCCGAACGCCGCAGACGGGCGCTGGCAGATTTCCGCCCAGGGCGGGCAGGAACCTGTCTGGGCCCACTCCGGTCGCGAGCTGTTCTACCGCGCGGCGACAGGTCGCCCAAGCGCGGTAAACGACCCGGGCGCCCTGCAGATGGTCATGGAGCTCAAGCCCGGGCTCACCTTCGTGCCGGGGCCGCGCCGGGTGCTCTTTCCCTTGACTCGATTCTCACTCGATCCTGGCCATCAGCAGTACTCGGTGACGCCGGACGACAAGCGATTTCTGATGATTCGCGCCACGGAGTCCGATCGGTCCGACCACCTGGTCGTGGTGGAGAACTTCTTCGAAGTGCTGCGGGCGCGGATGGGCCACCGATGAGCCGGGAGTCACTGTGAGCAATACTGCAGTGTTACATCGCGCCTGACACACGCTGACGCTGGCAAGCGACTTCAATGGAATTCAGCCCA
>DATFYA010000046.1 GCA_035315345.1 Candidatus Methylomirabilota bacterium | reverse complement strand
CACCGACAAGCGCGAGTTCGTCTACAACGGCACCGTCGACGTCGCCTCGATCAGGATCTGGCTCCGCCACCCGAGCAACCAAGATCCATGAGACACGCCCTAGGTGGCTGGTGTCGAACGGCTGATACGAGTGTGGGCCCTGCCTGGGCTCTGCCGGGTGGGTGGGCCATACGGGCTCCCATGCGGGCCGGGCTGGGACGTGGAGCCGGCTCGGCTGAACCGCGTGGGCGCTGGGTCGTCCGCTCCTGGGCGGGGTCGAGCCCGGGTTCGAGCGCTGTTGGTGCTGGTCAGGCCGCTACCGCCCATCCCTGGGTAGTGCCGCACATCCCGAGCACGGCCATCCGCGCCAGGTTGGTCGCGGCGGCCAGCAGCCGGAAGTCGTCGTCAACGCGGGCGGTGCCGCGGACCCGGGCTCGTCGCCCGCCGTGCTTGCGCCGGGTGAGGTGCCCGAGCTTGCGTTCGATCTTGGGTCGGGTGCCGCGGTAGTCGGCGACCCAGGCCGGGTCGGTCTGGCGGGCCCGGGCGTCGGTGAGGGTCTGCTCGTAGGGGCCGACCGACACCGTGCGCCCGCCGGCGGCGCTGGTGCACTGGGCGCGCAGCGGGCAGTCGGTGCAGGCCGACCCGAAGTAGGCGGTGCCGCCGCCGGCATGGGCCGGGTGAATCCGGACGGTGATCCCGGCCGGGCAGCTCACCGTGTCGGCGCCGAGGTCGATGGCGAACCGATCCTTGCTGAACAACCCGCCCGCCGCGGTGGGCGTCTGGGTCTTGCAGCGGTCGGTGATCCCGGCCCGCTGCAGCCGGTCGTGGAACTCACCGGTGCCGTAGGCGTTATCGCCGTACACGCACGGCTCCTCGGTGTCCTCGGCCGCTCTCGCGCCGGCCTGGACCGGCTGCTGCGGCTCGACCGGCTGCTGCGGCTCGACCGGCTGCTGCGGCTGCTTTTGGCCCGCGGTGTCGTCGGCGGTGTCGTCGGCGGTGTCGTCGAGCAGGTCGGCGACGAGGTCCTCGGCGACGCTGGCATCCCCGGCGTTGCCCGGGGTGACCGTGGTCGCGGTGATGATCTCGGTGTCTGGGTCCATCGCGGCGTGGCCCTTGTAGCCGTCGAACCCGCGCGCGGCGGTCTTGTGCCCGTGCCGGGCCTCGGGGTCCACGGTGGAGATCACCCGGTCCTCGGCGACGCGGCGGGCGATCCGGAACACCCCATCCGGACCGGTCTGCAGGTCCTGGCCCAGCACCGTCGCCAACAGCGTCGCGGCGTCGGTGACCGGCTGGGCGAGCTCGCGGCCGTCCAGCAGGGCCAGCAGCGCATACCCATCCCGGGCCCGGGAGTCGATCAACTCCTCGCGGGCCGCCCGGTCGTCCCAGTCGATCTGCGGCTTGCCGCTGCCGGCGTAGTCGTCCCCGCTGCTCAGCGCGCCGCGCAGCGACGCGGCCAGGTCGGTGTCCGCAGCGGCGGCGACCCCGAGCAGCCCGCGCACCGCCGAGCGGATCAACGTGATCGTGTCCATCGTGGCCACGGCGTCATACAGCGGGGTCGAGTCCACCACCCGCCGCCGCCCGACCAGCCCGGCCTCGGCCGCCGCCGCCAGGCCCACCTCGAAGATCCGGTCGGGGCGAGCCGAGCGGCGCAGCCGCGCTCGCATGTCCACCAACACGGTGTGCACGAACCCGCCGGCCCCCGCACCCGAGCCGGCGTAGCCGCCGACCCCGGCCGCATACCGCCAACGCGCGTCGAAGCTGTACTGCTCGACCGCCTCCCGATCCGAGAACCCACCCAGGCGCTGCAACACCATCACCGAGGCCACCACCGACGGCGGCACCGAACGCCGACCCCGGTCGCAGAACAGATCCGCGAACAGCTCATCGGGGAACAACCGGTCCCGCTCCCGCGCCAGGAACCGGTAGATCGAGTTCTCCGGCAGCGACTCCTCACAGAATCGAGCCGCCTCGTCGAACAGATCACCCTGACGATCAGCCCGGCCCAACGTCACTTGATCACTCTCGCGGAGGCCAGGCCTGGGGCGGGTCAGCGACACGCGAAAAACACCAGCCACCTAGGGGCATCGCCGGAGCGGGAGGCGCCGTGGATCTGGACCTGCGCAAAGTGCGTTACTTCGTCGCCGTGGCCGACCGGTTGCACTTCGGCCGCGCCGCCGATGAGCTGCACATCGCGCAGCCGGTGCTCAGTCGGCAGATCCGGGCGCTGGAACAGGATCTCGGCGCCACGCTGTTCACCAGGGACAGCCACGGCGTAGCGCTGACCGACGC
>DATFYA010000045.1 GCA_035315345.1 Candidatus Methylomirabilota bacterium | reverse complement strand
AGGCCAGCGCGCCCAACACGAGGAGGACGCCGGTCTCCATCCGGCTTACTGCTTACCGCTGCCGGTCCCCTGCCAGTCGCAGACGCCCAGATTCGCGCGCCACCACCCGCCGCCGCGCTGGCACTGCTGCGCCTCGGTGGCCTTGGCGGTCGTCGTGTCCACGGGCATCGCCGACGAGCAGCCGGTCAGCAGCAGCAGACCCGCCACGATCCTGATCGCTCCTCGCACTGCTCTCTCACCTCCTCGCCATCCGCGACTGCCACATCTTCCCCCTCGCGGGAGTGCATCGCAACTTTCCGGGATCGCGGCCGGCGGATGGAAGCGAGGGGCCGAGGTCAGGACTTGCCGAGGAGGTACATCTCGCCGCTCGGGGCGGGCCGCCCGCCCGCCGGCTCGAGCGTCACCGCGAAGGCGTTGACCGCGCTCACGCCCGGCAGCGGCGCGACCGAGAGGCTGCCGGTCCCGCTGGCGTCCACCGAGAATACCCCGGCGGAGACCGGCGCGTTGCCGCCCGCGATCGCCCACAGCTGGTAGGCCTTGCCCGGGGGCGGCGCGGGCAGTCCGGCCGCGACGAAGACCCCGCCCGCAGTGGCGTGCCACAGCATCCGCGCGCGGGCGCTGGGAGCCGGCGGCAGACCCGCGAGGGACACCACCTGGGTGGCGGGATCGCGCAGGATCTTCAGCACCGTCTGCTGGCTTCGCAGCTCGGCCTTCAGCTGATCGGCGTCGCGGGCCAGGGCGTCGAGCCGGTGCTCGTAGGTCGCCGACACCGACCAGCCGACCACGACCGCCGCGAGTCCGGCCGCCATCGCCCCGCTCAGGATGACGGGCCACAGCGGGCGCCGCCGGCGGGACAGCGGGAGCACGGCGGGCGGACGCGCGGCGACCGGCTCGGCCGCGATGCGCTCCATCAGCGCCGCCTTCACCGCCGGCGGCGGCGGCGTCGGCGCGGCGGCGGCCAGGTCCACCAGTGTGCTCTCGGCGTCGCGGAGCGCGGCCAGCGCGTCGGCGTCCTGCGCGCGCAGCAGTGCCTCGAAGCGCGCGAGCTCGCCGCCCTCGAGCGCGCCCAGGGCGTACGCGGCCGCCAGCTCGCCGATCTCGTCGCGGGTCATGTCGCCGACATCCTCCCTTCCCCGAGCGCGCCGCGCAGCCGCTCCAGCCCGAGCCGAGCGCGCGTCTTCACGGTGCCGAGCGGCTCGCCCAGCTTCGTCGCGATCTCCGATTGCGTCAGCCCGTCGAAGAACGCCATCTCGATGACCCGCCGCTGCGGCTCCGGGAGCTGGGCGAGCGCGGTCTGCACGAGGCCGCGGTCCTCGGCCCGCGCGGCCGGATTCTCACCGGGGGCGTCCTCTGCGCGGGTCACCGCCTCGTCCACCGGCCCCACGAAGGTCCTGTCCCTTCTACGCATGGACCGCAGCCGATCGATTGCCCGGGTCTTCGCCCGCATGACGAGCCAGGCTTCCGGGCTGCCTCGCTTCGGGTCGTACTGCGGCGCCTCCTTCCACACCTGCCAGAACACTTCCTGCAACACCTCCGCGGCGGCCTCGGGGTCGCGGAGCACCCGGCGGATGAGTCCGAAGGCCAACGGGGCGGCCAGGTCGTAGAAGCGGCTGAACGCGTCGCGATCGCCGGTGGCGATGCGGGCGATGAGCGCGGGAAAGGTCTCCGACCCGGCTACTGCAGGCGGCATGACCACCCATCACTACCAGCGGGAGCGCGGCCGGGTCAACCCATCCGGGCGGCCGGTCTCGCGCGTAGGACCAGTGGGAGCTATGCGCTGGTGCGGCGCACCAGGCGCCGGGCCTTCAGCTCGTACCGCGGCAGGCTCCGCCCGGGGACCGGCACCGCCTCGACGCGGATCCCCAGATCCACGCGCACGGCCTCCTGCACCGCCGCGACCACCGCGGCCGGCTGGCCGCTGATCTCGAGCAGCAGGCGCACCTCGTCGAGCTGCCCGCGACGGTAGACCTCGATGAGGAACTCGTCGACGGTGGGGAATCGGCGCACGATGCCCTCGAGCGCGGAGGGGAATACGTTGACGCCGCGGACGATCAGCATGTCGTCGATGCGCCCCAGGATGCCGCCCTCGAGGCGCAGGAAGCGGCGGCCGCAGCCGCACGGCTGCCGGGCCACCCGCACCCGGTCCCCGGTGCGGTAGCGAAGCAACGGCGAGCCCAGCCGGCCCAGGTTGGTCAGGATCAGCTCGCCGTCGTCGGCCGGACGGCCGGTGGTCGGATCGACGACCTCCGCGATGAACTCGCCCTCGTTGACGTGCAGGCCGCACTGGGCCGCGCACTCGAAGCCGTAGGCGCCCATCTCGGTCATCCCCGCGTGGTCGTACGCGCGCGCGCCCCAGCAGGCCTCCAGCCGGGCCCGCACCGCGGGGATGCCGGCGCCCGGCTCGCCCGCGTGCACCGTCGCGCGGATGCCGAGGCGATCCAGCGCGACGCCGCGCCCGCGCGCCACCTCGGCCAGGTGCAGCGCGTAGGACGGCGTGCAGCAGACCGCGGTCGCGCCGAGCGCTTCCATGGTGGCCAGCCGCTGCGCGGAATCCTGCCCGCCCCCCGGAATGGCCATCGCCCCCAGCATGCGCGCGCCCTCGAAGCCGGCCCAGAAGCCGACGAAGAGCCCGAAGGAGAACGGAAAGAACACGCGGTCGCCCGGCCCGAGGCCCGCGCCCCGCAGCACCGAGATCCAGCACCGCGCCCACCAGTCCCAGGACGCCTGGGTGTCCAGCCAGCGCAGCGGGGTGCCGGTGGTTCCGGAGGTCTGGTGCACGCGCACGTACCGGTCCAGCGGATAGCTGAGATTGGTGCCGAAGGGCGGATGCGCCGCCTGGTCCTCCATCAGCTCGCTCTTGCGGGTGAGCGGGAGCCGATGGAAGTCGTCCCAGCTCCGGAGGTCCCGCGCGTCGGCGAGACCGGCGCGCTTCCACCGGGTGGTGACGAAGGCGTTGGCGGGCACGATGGCCTCGGCGAGGGCGGAGAGCCGCGCCCACTGATGGCGCCGGAGGGCCTCCGGGTCGAGCGTCTCGAGCCGGTCGGCGCCCGGCTCGCGGGGGGCCGTCACTGCCGGAGCTTGAAGCGCTGGATCTTGCCCGTCGCGGTCTTGGGCAGCTCGGTGACGAACTCGATCCAGCGGGGGTACTTGTAGGGCGCGATCTTGTCCTTCACGAAGGTCTTGAGATCGACCTCGAGCGCGGGGGAGGCGGAGTGGCCGTCCTTCAGCACCACGAAGGCCTTCGGCTTGATCAGCTCGTCGGTGTCGGCGTGGCCGACCACCGCGGTCTCGAGGACCGCGGGATGCGCGATGAGCGTGTTCTCCACCTCGACCGGCGAGACCCAGATGCCACCGACCTTGAGCATGTCGTCGCCGCGCCCGCAGTACCAGAAGTACCCGTCGGCGTCCTGGTAGTACTTGTCGCCGGTCTGGATCCAGTGGCCCACCAGCGCGTCCTTCGTCTTCTCGTGCTGGTTCCAGTAGTAGGCCATCGTCGAGTCGCCCTTGACCCGCAGATTGCCGATCTCGCCGGCGGGCATCGGGCGGCCGTCGTCGTCCACCACCATCGCCTCGTAGCCCGGCACCACCTGACCGGTGGATCCCGGACGCGCGCGGCCCGGCCGGTTCGAGAGGAAGATGTGCAGGATCTCGGTGGTGCCGATGCCGTCCAGGATCTCCACCCCGAAGCGCTCCTGCCAGCGCCGGTACAGCTCTTCCGGCAGCGCCTCGCCCGCCGAGATGCAGAGGCGCAGGCACGAGAGGTCGTAGCGCTTCTCGGCCTCCTTCACCTGCAGCATCGCCGCGTAGAGGGTGGGCACGCCGAAGAACAGTGTGGGCCGGTGCCGCTGGATCAGCTCGAACATCGCGTCCGGCGTCGGCCGATGCGGATAGAGCACGCCCTGGCCGCCCACGCGCATCGGAAAGTACATGTTGTTGCCGAGCCCGTAGGCGAAGAAGAGCTTCGCGGCCGAGACGGTGCGGTCGGCTTCGGTCATGCCCAGGACCTGCAGCGCGTAGGTGTCGGAGCACACCACCATGTCGTGCTGCAGGTGCACCGCGCCCTTCGGTCTCCCGGTCGAGCCCGAGGAGTACAGCCAGAGCGCCGGATCGTCCTTCGAGGAGTCGAACGCGTGAAGCCGGGAGGAGGCCTTCGCCACCCAGGGCTCGAAGCCGATCTGCGATCCCGACGCGCGGCCCACCACGATCACGTGCTCGAGAAAGCGCGCCTGGGCCAGGATCGGTCCGGCCTCGGCCAGCAGCGGCTCCGAGACCACCGCCACCGGCGCGCGGCTGTCTTCCAGAAAGTAGAGATAGTCGTCCCCGCGCATCATCGTGTTCACGGGGATCGGCACCGCGCCGATCTTGATGGCACCCCAGAACGTGGCCAGGAACTCGGGAGAGTCCAGCAGCAGGCAGAGCACGCGCTGCTCCGGTCGCACCCCCAGGTCGAGCAGGGCGTTGCCGGTGCGGTTCACCAGATCGGCGAGCTGCGCGTAGGTCAGCGATCCGCCGTCGTGGTGGAAGGCGATCCGGTCGCCCCGGCCCTCGGCGAGGTGGCGGTCCACGAAGAACGTCGTGGCGTTGAATCGCGCCGGCACCTGCATCATCGCCGCCTCCGCGAGGTCGCGCGCCGCCCGGTCGCCCGCGCCCGGCGGCGCTTCGCGCCCGCTGCCGCGGCGGGCGGGCCGCCGTTGGTGGTCGCCGGCTTCACCGCCATCGCCTCGATCTCCACCAGCAGCTCGGGCAGCACCAGGCGGGAGACCACCAGGATGGTGTTGGGCGGATAGACGCCGTCCGGGAAGTAGCGCGGGAAGACCTCCTGGCGCGCCTTCATGAAGGCGTCGATGTCGGCGGCGTGGGTCAGGAAGGTCTGAAAGCGGACGATCTCGCGCATGCTCGAGCCCGCGGCCTCGAGCACCGCGCGCACGTTCTCGAACGCCTGCTTCGTCTGCGCCACCGCGTCCCCGGGCCCGACCAGCTTGCCGGCCCGGTCCGCCGCCACCTGCCCCGCCACCACCACGATCGCGCCGCCGGCGGCGACCATGCCGTGCGAGTACATCCCGAACGTCGGCCCCAGCGTCTTCGAGGTGACCGGCTTCACGCCGCGCTCTCCCGGGCTCAGCCCAGCCGCACGTACTCGAAGTCGGGCGCCTGGCTGTTGATGCCCCGCGCAGGCGGGGCGATCCAGCCGGCCATCTTGCCCGGCTCGGTGACCGGCTGCATCAGGCTGGTCACATAGGCCTGGTCCTCGTCGGTGGGTAGCCAGTCCCGGTGCCGGGCGTCCCACTCCGCCTCGCTGATCACGCGCCCGTCCGGCGAGACCTTCACCTCGGCGAAGGCGCCGATGGCGCGGCGGAAGCCGCGGTGGGGCAGCGTGAGGGTGAAGTCGATGCCGTAGCTCTTGATGATGTCGTTCCAGCGGTTCACCCCGCGCTGGCAATCCGCGATGTAGTCGTCGCGCAGCCGCTCGTTGAGCGAGACCAGCGCGGCCTCCTCCCGGGCGACGATCTTCTCCCCGGCCAGGGTCGCCACCCCGTAGGTGCCGTCCTTGAGCCGGTGATCGTCCTTCTTCTTGGTCTCCTCGAAGCGGCCCTTGAGCCCCATGGTGTAGAAGTTGGCCGCGTTGGTGGACACCTCGGAGCCGAACAGGTCGAGCGAGACCGAGCAGTGGAAGTTGATGTACTTCTGGATCGTCGGCAGGTCCACCCCGCCGTGGCGCCGCACGTCGTCGGTCTTGTGCTCGCGCATGATCTCGCACGCCCGCTGCACGATGCGCCCCACCCCGCTCTCCCCCACGAACATGTGGTGGGCCTCCTCGGTGAGCATGAAGCGGCAGGTGCGCGAGAGCGGATCGAAGCCGCTCTCCGCGAGGCTCGCGAGCTGGTACTTGCCGTCGCGGTCGGTGAAGAAGCAGAACATGAAGAACGACAGCCAGTCCGGCGTGCGCTCGTTGAACGCGCCGAGGATCCGCGGCTTGTCGTGGTCGCCGGAGCGCCGCTGGAGCAGCGCCTCGGATTCCTCGCGGCCGTCGCGGCCGAAGTGGGCGTCGAGCAGGTAGACCATCGCCCAGAGGTGGCGGCCCTCCTCCACGTTCACCTGGAAGAGGTTGCGCAGGTCGTAGAGCGACGGGCACGTCCGTCCCAGGTGCCGCTGCTGCTCGACCGACGCGGGCTCGGTGTCTCCCTGGGTCACGATCAGCCGGCGGAGAGTCCCCCGGTACTCGCCGGGAACCTCCTGCCAGGCGGGCTGGCCCAGATGATCGCCGAAGTTGATCTGGCGGCCCGGCTCCGGCTCGGCCAGGAAGATGCCCCAGCGATACTCGGGCATCCGCGTGTAGTCGAACTGGGCCCAGCCGCGCGCGTCCACGCTGACCGCGGTGCGCAGGTAGACGTCCTTGGCCTGGAAGCCGTCCGGCCCCATGTCCCGCCACCACTCGAGGAACTTCGGCTGCCAGTCCTCGAGCGCGCGCAGCAGCCGCCGGTTCTCGGCCAGGTTGACGTTGTTGGGGATCCGCTCGATGTAGTCGATCGACGGCATCACACTCTCCTGCGGTCGAAGTCGCCGCGCTCGCCGGTGCCGTACACTTTCAGCGCGCCCTTGGGCCCGACCGCGTTGGGCCGCTGGAAGATCCAGTTCTGCCACGCGGAGAGTCGGGCGAAGATCTTGCTCTCCATCGTCTCCGGGCCCGCGAACCGCAGCGAGGCCTCCATGCCGGTGAGCGCGTCCGGGGAGAACGCGGCGCGCTCCTCGATGGCGATGCGCACCTCGTCCTCCCAGTCGATGTCGTCGGGCGTGAAGGTCACGAGCCCCGCCTCCGACGCGTCCGACGCGTCCAGGTCCTCGCCGATACGCCCTTTCAGGTCGTCCACCCGCCCCGGCTCGTCGAGGAAGCGGCTCTCGAGGCGGGTGAGGCCGTTCACCGTCGGATACGGGCCGAAGTTCATCCCGGTGAGGCGCACCGCCGGGGCCGGCCGCGCGTCGCCCTCGCGCGGGCCGTCGAGCATGAAGGCCCGGTCCGCGGCCAGGGCCAGCTCGAGGAGCGTGCCCGCGAAGCAGGAGCCCGGCTCGATCAGGGCGAAGATGGAGCGCGACGAGACGTCCAGGCGCTTGAGCGTGCGCTTGAGATAGAGCCGGATCTCCCGCACGAGCCAGTCGGCCTCGTGCTCGAGGAGCGCGCGGTCGTGCGCCTCGACGAGGTCGGCGCTGCCGGTGGTGCGAAGGAGCCAGAGGCCGATCTCCTCCTCGTTCGTGCGCAGGTGGAGGATCAGGTCGTCCAGCTCGCGCGCGACGGCCAGCGGCCAGAAGCGGGTGCCCGCCGCGTGGATGCCCGCCGCATCGCCCGGCGGCGGCGCGGGGGGGCCCGCCACCGTGATCTCGGCCACGCCGCGCCCACGGTCGATGTCGGAGGTCACGTGCCCGTAGGTGATCCGGTCGCCCTCGATGCCCCGCTCGAGCCGGTCGAGCGTGATCCCGCGCGCGCCCGCGGGCCGGTCGGTGCGGGCGGCCAGCGCGCCCGCGCGCGTCTTCGTGGCCTCGGCCAGGCGCGAGCGCGGCACCACCTCGTCCACCAGCCGCCACTCCACCGCGCGCTGGCCCTTGATGCCCTCCTCGAGCGTGCAGAAGAAATCGGCGCGGTCGCGGCGCACGTGACGCTTGTCCACCAGCCGGGTGAGTCCGCCGGTGCCCGGCAGCACCGCGAGCAGCGGCACCTCGGGCAGCGCCACCGTGGTGGAGCCGTCGTCGGCCATGATGATCCAGTCGGTGGCCAGGGCCAGCTCGTAGCCGCCGCCCGCGCAGGGGCCGTGCACCGCGGCCAGCCACGCCTGGCGCGAGTGGGCGGTCGCGTCCTCGATCGCACTGCGCGTCTCGTTGGTGAACTTGCAGAAGTTCACCTTCCATCCGTGCGAGGACTGGCTGAGCATGCGGATGTTGGCCCCCGCGCAGAAGACCCGCTCCTTGGCGGAGGTCAGCAGCACCGCGCCCACCGCGGGATGCTCGAAGCGCAGCCGCTGGATGGCGTCGTACAGCTCGACGTCCACGCCCAGGTCGTAGGAGTTGAGCTTCAGCTCGTAGCCCGGCACGAGACCACCGTCCTCCTGCACGTCCATGGCCAGCGTGGCCACCGGCCCGGCGAACGACAGCTTCCAGTGCTTGTACCGGGCCGGCTCGGTCCGGAAGTCCACCACCACCCGCTCGTTGTCGGCCATGATCCGTTCTCTCCGCCGCTATCCGAGGATCACCCAGAGGGCCTTCGCGGTCCGGGCGCCCAGGTTCTCCCAGCCGTGCGCGGTGCCCCCGTCGAGGTACGCGCTGTCGCCCGCGTCCAGCACATGGCGATCGCCGTTGTAGTGGAGGGCCACCTTGCCCTCGATGACGTAGAAGAGCTTCATCTGCCCCGGCTCGATGACCACCTTGTCGGTCTTCACGCCCCGCGATCGAGGCCCGAGGGTCGACATCACCGCCCGGATCTTACCCTGGAAGAGTCCCGCTCCCAATACGTGCCATCGCTCCGACGAGCCGTCGAACGAGACGACCGGATAGTCGACCTTGCGAGTCACGTGCAGGCGCCCGGTCGGCGCCGGCTCGAACAGCGCGGCGATCGGCACGCCGAGCGCGCCGGCCAGCTTGCCCAGCGTGGGTAGCGACGGGGTGAGCCGGCCCGACTCGATCTGCGAGAGCATGCTCGGGGTGAGGCCGGCCTTCTCCGCGAGCTGACGCTGCTGCAGCCCGCGCTCGGCGCGGAACGCCTTGATGCGCTGGCCGAGCGCGGTCATGCCGAGGCGGCCTCCGGCAACCCGGCGAGCCGTCGCAGCGCGCGCGTCACGTAGACTCGCGTCATCTTCTTGCGGTAGGGATGCGTGAGGTCCGTGTTGTCCAGCGGCTTGGCCGGGCGGTAGGCGGCATCCGCCGCGCGCTCGATCACCGCATCGGTCAGTCGCTCGCCGACCAGGATTCGCGCGGCCTCGGGCGCCTCGCGGGGTAGCGAGGCGACCGCGCCCAGCACGATCCGCGCCTCGCGCACGCGGTCGCCGTCCATGGAGAGCGCCGCCGCGACACCCAGCACCGGGAAATCGAACGACCCGCGGCGCCGCAGCTTGAGATAGACCGAGCGGACGCCGTC
Source organism: Candidatus Methylomirabilota bacterium (assembly GCA_035315345.1). Classification (NCBI taxonomy): domain Bacteria; phylum Methylomirabilota (SeqCode); species Candidatus Methylomirabilota bacterium. The sequence goes on along the minus strand of DATFYA010000045.1, from coordinate 85,639 downwards.
GGCCGCCGGCAGCACGATCTCGGTGACGATCTCGCCGGGCTGCTTGGTCAGGTACTGGATGCCGTCGTCCTGGTAGAGCGCGGAGAGCGGGATGGTGCGCTCCCCCGCGAGCCCCGCGATGCGCACGCTCGCGCCCAGGCTCCAGAGCACCGGCGCGGTGTCCGAGGAGGACACCGCCCAGCAGCGCGGGCTGCCCGGCGCGACCAGGCAGATCTCGCCGTCCTTCTTCATGCAGAAGTTGACCGCCTTCCGCCACTGGTAGGACTGGTTGTAGTAGTTGCAGCGGGTGTCCACGCAGACGTTGCCGCCCAGCGTGCCCATGTTCCGCAGCTGCGGCGTCGACACCGCGCCGGCCGCGGTGGCCAGCGCCGCGTATCGTGAGCGCACCTCGGGGTGGCGCGACACCGCGGTGAGCGTCGTGCCCGCACCGATGGCGAGCCCGCCCCCGCCCGGCCGGCGTACCCCGGCGAGCCCCCTGATGCCGCGCAGGCCGACCAGCACCGTCGGCTCGAACTGCCGCCGCTTCATGTTCGGGTACAGATCGGTGCCGCCCGCGACCAGCATGGCTCCCGGCCCGTGATCGGCCATGAGCTTCACCGCATCACCCACCGACACGGGCGCGAGATACGTGAACGGCGGCAACCGCATCATGCCCCGCCCCCTCCCCCTCTCCCCTCAGGCCCCTCGCCTTTCCCCCCTCTCCCCTCAGGGGAGAGGGCAGGGTGAGGGGTGGTCTCCGCCCGAGGCGGATCCGCAAACGGTCGCACCGCGATCCCCTCCGCCGGCAACCCGAATGCCGACTCCACGGCCTTCGGCTCCGGGAATGTGAACACGGGCAGCCGCTCCGGCCCGACGCGCGCGAGCTTGCCCTGCCGCCCGGCCTCCATCGCCTTCGTGACCTTCTCCGGCGTGATCGGCGTCTCGTCGATGCGCACCCCGACTGCGTCGTGAACCGCGTTCGCCACCGCCGGGATCACCGGCAGCAGCGGCCCCTGGCCTGCTTCCTTGGCCCCGAACGGGCCCTCCGGATCGTCGGTCTCGACGAGGATGGTGTGGATCTCCGGCGTCTCCAGCGTGGTCGGGCTCTTGTACTCGAGCAGCGAGGGAATCTTGTGGACCCCCTTGCGGAAGACCTGCTCCTCCATCAGCACCTCGCCCAGCCCCATGTAGATGGAGCCCTCCACCTGCCCTTCCACCAGCAGCGGATTGAGCGCGCGGCCCACGTCGTGAGCGATCCAGACCTCGGTGGGCTTCACCTCGCCGGTGTCGCGGTCCACGTCCACCTCGACCACGCAGGCGGAGTAGGAGTAGCACGGCGACGGGCCCACGCCGCCGCCCTTGTACTTGCCCGCGCGCTTCGGCGGCGCGTACGAGCCGGGAAACGCGAGCACGCCGAACAGGCTCTCGGCCAGCACCACCGCCTCGGCGAAGGTCACCCCGCGCTCGCTGTCGTCCTCCACGAACACGCGGCGGTCTCCCGCGGCCAGCCGGTCCGGCGTGACCTCGAGCTTGCGCGCCACCGCGGCGAAGAGCTTCTCGCGCAGACGCTCGGCGGCCTGGATGGCCGCGTTGCCGGCCATGAGCGTCACGCGCGAGGAATACGATCCGAGATCCACCGGGGTCAGGTCCGTGTCGGCGGGATGCACGCGGATGTCCTTGGGCTCGATGCCGAGCACCTCGGCCACCAGGTACGCGAGGATCGAGTCCGAGCCCTGCCCGATGTCGGTCGCCCCGCAGAGCACCGCCACCAGGCCGCTGCGATCGGCGCGCACCACCACGCCGGAGTGCGGCATGTCGTTCCAGTAGATCGCGGTGCCCGCCCCGGTCAGATACGACGAGCACGCGATGCCGATCCCCTTGCCGGCCGGCAGATGGCCGCGCTTCTGCCGCCATCCGGAGGCCTCGACCACGCGATCGATGCACTCGCCGAGGCCGATGGTGGTCACGGTCAGGTGGTTGGCCGTCTTCGTGAACGGCTCGGCCAGGTTGCGGCGACGCATGTCGGCCGGATCCAGGCCGAGCTGCTCGGCCGCCTTGTCGATCTGGCACTCCATCGCGAAGCGCGGCTGCGGCGTGCCGTGCCCGCGCTTGGGTCCGCACGGCGGCTTGTTGGTGAACACCCGCGCACCCTCGAACTTGTAGACCGGGATCTTGTAGGTCACGGTCTGCAGCGCGCCGGTATAGAAGGTGGAGGCGACCCCGTAGGAGCCGTAGGCGCCGCCGTCGAGCCAGGAGCGGAAGTGCATCCCGGTGATCGCGCCGTCGCGGGCGAAGCCGGTCTTGATCCACATCAGCACCGGGTGCCGGCCCCGGTGGACGTAGAACACTTCCTCGCGCGTGAGCGTGATCTTCACCGGCCGCCCGGTCACCTGCGAGAGCTTGCACGCGGCGATCTCGTGGGCGAACGGGTCGAGCTTGCCGCCGAAGCCGCCCCCCACCGGCGCCGCGATCACCCGGATATGGGCCTGCGGCACGTCCAGGATCTTGGCGAGCAGGCGATGCACGTAGTGCGGGGTCTGGGTGGAGGACCAGAGCGCCAGCTTCCCGTCGGCGCCCCACTGCGCCACCGCCGAGTGCTGCTCCATCGGCAGGTGCGTGTTGCCCTCGAAGAAGAAGACGTCTTCCCGCACCAGGTCCGCGGCCGCGAAGGCCGCCTCCACGTCGCCGAACTGCAGCGCCACCGCCTTGTGCACGTTCGGGCGGTCGCCGTACTCGTGGATGCGCACCTCCGGGTGCGCCAGCGAGTCCTCGATGGACATCAGCGGGCGCAGCGGCTCGTACTCCACGTCGATCAGCTCGGTGGCGCGCTCCGCGGTCTGCTCGTCCACCGCGGCCACCGCGGCGACCGCATCGCCGACCATGCGGACCTTTTCGACGCAGAGCGCCTCCTCGTCCTGCGACACCGGGAGGATGCCGAACTTCACGCGGGGCAGGTCGTGCCCGGTGATCACCGCGTAGACGCCGGGCAGCGCGCGGGCGCGCGTGGTGTCGATGCGCTTGATCAGGGCGTGCGGGTGGGGGCTGCGGAGCAGCTTGCCGTGGGCCATGCGCGACATCACCAGGTCGTCGGCGAACTTGGTCTCGCCGACCACCTTGGCCCACGCGTCGATCTTGGGGAGCGACTGCCCGACGATCGCGTAGCGATCCTTCTTCATGCCGGAGTACTCCGCGGCGGGGCGAGCGGTTGCACCTCGCCCGGCTCGCCAGGGGATTGTCCGCGCAGCCGCAGGGCGGCCAGCTCCACTGCGTCCAGGATCTTCGTGTACCCCGTGCACCGGCACAGGTTGCCGGCCAGCGCGATCTTCACCTCATCGCGCGTCGGCGTCGGATTGTCCGCCAGCAAGGCCTCCGCGGTGAGCAGGATACCCGGCGTGCAGTAGCCGCACTGCGCCGCGCCGAGCTCCGCGAACGCCTGCTGCAGCGGATGGAGCTGGCCGCCCCGGGCCATGCCCTCCACGGTCTTGATCTCGTGGCCCTGACACTCGATGGGCAGCGCCAGACAGGAGAGGACCGGGACGCCATCCACCAGCACCGTGCACGTGCCGCACTCGCCCAGCTCGCAGCCGTGCTTGGTGCCGGTGAGGTTCAGCTCCTCGCGCAGCACCTCGAGCAGCGTCTTGTGCGCCGGCGCCAGGACGTCGCGCTCTTCCCCGTTGATCTGAAGTGTCAGGAGCGTGGGCACGAATCGATCCGATCGGCTCCGGTTACGTGATCATGAAACTTCGATTAACTATTACTAAACTCCCCGAGGGCGCCTGTCAAGCGCCGGCCGGCACCCGTGCGCTAGACTCGCCGCCATGAGTCACGGGGGCGGCCCGACGGCGCGGCACAGCGTCCTCGACTGGTTCATTCACTCGGAGGTCGCGGGCAGCGTCGTCCTCCTCGTCTGCACGGTGGCCGCGCTGCTCTGGGCGAACTCCCCGTGGGCCGACACGTACCACCACCTGGCCCACATCGAGATCGCGGTCGCCGTCGGCGGCTCGATCTTCGCCCTGTCGCTGCAGCACTGGGTCAACGACGGCCTGATGGTGGTGTTCTTCTTCGTGGTGGGCCTCGAGATCAAGCGGGAGCTGAGCGTGGGGCATCTCGCCTCCGTTCGCCGGGCGACCCTGCCGGTGGCGGCGGCGGTGGGCGGGATGGTGCTGCCGGCGCTGCTCTACGCCTCGCTGAACGCAGGCGGCGCGGGCGCGCGGGGGTGGGGCGTGCCGATGGCGACCGACATCGCCTTCGCCCTGGGCATCCTGGCCCTGCTCGGATCGCGCGTGCCGATGGGATTGAAGGTCTTCCTCACCGCGCTCGCCATCGCCGACGATCTGGGCGCGGTGCTGGTCATCGCGCTCTTCTACACCGAGCAGATCCACGGGGACGCCCTCGCCGCCGCCGCGATCCTGTTGGTCCTCATCGCCGTGATGATCCGGCGGGACGTCCGCCAGCCCCTCGTCTACGGGGTCCTCTGCATCGGCGTGTGGGTGGCCATCCTCGGCTCCGGCATCCACGCGACGGTCGCCGGCATCCTCGTCGCCATGCTGGTCCCGGTGAGACCGCGTCTGGCCGCGAGCGAATTCCTCGCGCGCGCCTCGGCCGGGCTGGACGCCCTCCGCGCGTCCGCACTCACCCGCGACAGCGTCCTGGGTAACGAAGCGCAGCTCGACGCCCTGGTGGCGCTCGACGACGCGGCAACCGACATGCGGCCGCCCGGCCTGACGCTCGAGCGCTTCCTCCACCCGCTGCAGGCCTTCGTGATCTTGCCGCTCTTCGCCTTCTTCAACGCGGGCGTGAGCCTGGGCGGACGGGGCCTGGCCGTCCTGGCCGACCCGGTCACCCTGGGCGTCATCGTCGGGCTGGTGGCCGGCAAGGCCGTCGGCGTGTCCCTGCTCAGCTGGCTTGCCGTCCGGGCCGGGCGGGCGACGCTGCCCGACGGCGTCACGTGGCCGCACATCGCCGGTGTCGGTCTGCTCGCCGGCGTCGGCTTCACGATGTCGCTCTTCGTGAGCGAGCTGGCCTTTGGTCCCGGCGCGCTGCTCGACGCGGCCAAGCTCGGGATACTGATCGCCTCCCTGACCGCGGGAGTCTGCGGCTATCTGATCCTGCGCGCCGTGCTGTCGCTCGGGCCCGGCCGCGCGGGCGCGAGATGAGGGCGCGCGCCCTCGGAGAGCGCGATGCGATCCAGAGCGTAGGACCAAAGTCCAATGGACTCCTCGCGCGGATTCGACGAGTCTGAACGGGCGACCGCATGAGCGAAGTGCTCCCCGTCGTCTACCTGGCCAGGCACGGCGAGACCTCCTGGAGTCTGTCGGGCCGCCACACGGGACTGACCGACTTGCCGCTGACCGAGCGAGGCGAGGAGCACGCGCGGCAGCTGGGAGCGCGTCTGCGCGGCCTGAGCCTGGGCCGGGTGTTCACGAGCCCGCTGCGGCGGGCGGCCCGGACCTGCGAGCTGGCCGGACTGGGCGACGCGGCTTGCGTCGATCACGATCTCGTCGAATGGAACTACGGCGACTACGAGGGACGCACGAGCACGGAAATCCGGGCGGGCCGGCCGGACTGGGAGCTGTTTCGCGACGGCTGCCCCGGCGGAGAGACGCCGGACCAGGTCGGCGCCCGCGCCGACCGCGTCGTGGGCCGGCTGCGCGGCAACCCGGGCGACGTCGCGGTCTTCTCGAGCGGGCACTTCCTGCGGGTGCTCGCCGCCCGCTGGGTGGCGCTCGAGGTGGTCGCGGGCCGGTGTCTCGCCCTGGACACCGCCAGCCTCAGCGCGCTGGGCTACGAGCGCAGCCGCTCGCGTCCGGTGATCCGACTCTGGAACGAGACTCCCCACGCCGAGGTGACGCGGTGACGAAGAGGCGGCCGAAGGTGCTCGTGGTCGACATCGGCGGCAGCCACGTGAAGCTGCGCGCCACCTCGCAGGGCACCGCGCGCAAGTTCGACTCGGGCCCCACCCTGACACCCAAGATGATGGTCGCGGGGGTTCACAGGCTCACCCGCGGATGGCAGTACGACGTGGTGAGCATCGGCTATCCCGGGCCGGTGCTCCACGGCCGGCCGGTGCAGGAGCCGCACAACCTCGCCCGCGGATGGGTCGGGTTCGACTACGAGGCCGCCTTCGGTCGCCCGGTCAAGATCGTCAACGACGCGGCAATGCAGGCACTGGGAAGCTACGAAAGCGGGCGGATGCTGTTCCTCGGGCTCGGCACGGGTCTCGGCTCGACGCTGATCGTCGAGGGCATCGTCCATCCATTGGAGCTGGGTCACCTCCCCTATCGAAAAGGCACATTCGAGGACTACGTGGGACTACGCGGGCTGCAGAAGCGAGGCAAGAAGAAGTGGCGGCGGACGGTGGATGACGTGGTGACGCGTCTCGCGGCGGCGATGCAACCCGACACGGTGGTGATCGGCGGCGGCAACGTCAAGAAGCTCAAGACGCTGCCCCCCGGCTGCCGCACCGGCCTCAACGCCAATGCGTTCCGGGGCGGCTTCCGCCTGTGGGCCCACGCGCCGGCGGCAAAGCGAGGCCTGCGATGAGCGGCCCCCGGTCCGACGCCCTCGTCTTCTTCGGAGCCACCGGCGACCTGGCCTACAAGAAGATCTTCCCGTCGCTGCACGCGATGGCGAAGCGCGGCCACCTCGACGTGCCGTTGATCGGGGTGGCCAAGGCGGGCTGGACCCTCGAGCAGCTCCAGGAGCGCGCCCGCGAGAGCATCGAGAAGCACGGAGACCTCGACGCCGCCGCTTTCGACAAGCTCATCGCCCGGCTGCGCTACGTGGACGGCGACTACGCCGACCCCGCGACATTCCAGGCACTGCGCGCCCAGCTGGGCGCGGCGCAACGGCCCGCGCACTACCTCGCCATCCCGCCCGCCCTGTTCCCGCTCGTGGTGGAGCAGCTGGGGAGGTCGGGCTGCGCCAAGGACGGCCGGGTCATCGTGGAAAAGCCCTTCGGAACGGATCGCGCCTCCGCGCAGGCCCTGAATCGGATCCTGCTCGGTTGCTTCGACGAAGGCCACATCTTCCGCATCGATCACTACCTGGGCAAGCGGCAGGTGCACAACATCATCTTCTTCCGCTTCACCAACGCGTTCCTCGAGCCGTTCTGGAATCGCAACCACGTGGAGAGCGTGCAGATCACCATGGCGGAGAGCTTCGGGGTCCAGGGCCGCGGCGTGTTCTACGACGCCACCGGCGCCATCCGGGACGTGGTCCAGAACCATCTGTTCCAGGTCCTGACCAACCTCACCATGGAGCCGCCGGTCCGCACGGACAGCGAGTCGATGCGGGACGAGAAGGTGAAGGTGCTCAAGGCCATGCCGTCGCTGAGCCCGCGATCGCTCGTCCGCGGACAGTTCCGCGGCTACCGGCGTGAGCCCGGGGTCGCGCCGGACTCGCAGGTGGAGACGTTCACCGCGCTCCGGCTGCAGATCGACTCGTGGCGCTGGAAGGGCGTGCCCTTCTACATCCGGGCCGGGAAGTGCCTGCCCGTGACGTGCACCGAGATCGTCGTGCGGCTGAAGCAGCCCCCCACGATGTACCCGGACGTCGCACTCCGGCAGAACTACTTCCGGTTCCGCATCAGCCCGGACATCACCATCGCGCTGGGGCTGAACGTCATGGCGACCGGGGAGGCGCTGGTCGGCCAGTCCGCCGAGATCCTGGGCAGCCACCATCCGGGCGCCGAGGAGATGGACGCCTATGAGCGCGTCCTCGGCGACGCGATGGCAGGCGACGCCACCCTCTTCGCCCGGGAGGACTACGTGCAGGAGGCCTGGCGCATCGTGGATCCGGTGCTGAAGACCGGCACGCCGGTCTACGAGTACGAGCCGGGGCGCTGGGGCCCCGACGAGGTCGACCAGATCGTGGCCCCGCCCGGCGGCTGGCAGAATCCGGCTCTCGAGGGCTCCCGCTCGCTGCGATGATCGCCGGATACCGCGGGCGACCGTCCGGGCAACGGTCGCCCGCGGCGGTGGCCTATTGCTGGAGCTTGACCTCGACGCCGCCCTGCGCCAGCGAGAGCTTGAGACCCTTGTTCGTGGACGTCAGCGTCATGGTGACGCCGTTCTGATTCTTCAGCGCGCCGGTGCTGGCTCCGCCACCGACCGTCGCCCCCGCGCTGGTGAGCACGTAGTTGCCGTCGAAGTCCTCTACCTTCGTCAGATTCGAGACGTTCCCCTTGGCGGTCACCTTGGACACGCCCACGTCCAGGACGTCGAGCCCCTTGACGCTGAACTTGTACTTCTTGCCGCGATAGTCGAGCACCCCATCGCCCCAGCTCACCCCCACCCCGACCGCGACGGACTTGCTGGTCAGCGTGACGGTCCCCTTCGTGCTCTTGCTGGTCTTGTCCTGGGCGGGGGCGATGGACGTCACGGTCACGAGCGACGCCAAGGTGAGCCCCAGCACGGCGAAGCGCATCGTCGACTTGCGCATATGGTCCTCCGTCGAAGAAGTAGGGGTACGATCGGCCGATTGGCCTGACCGGAACGGTAAACGAGATTCGGCGCCCGACATATGGGACCTTGGTCGTACCGCGGAGTTGACCGTACGACCAAGGTCCCATGGCGACGGCTCGCGGGGTCCCCCAGTATCGGGAGGCGTGAAGGTACTGGTTGCGTTACTTGTGGTGGCCACCGTCGTGCTGGCGGGCCCGGCGGACGGGCAGGACCAGCCGCTTCCGGAGCCGGCGCTCTACGAGCTGGTCCCGGCCGGTGGGACGTATGCGATCGCGCGAGTGTGCTACACGAGCGAGGGCATCTGCGCGCTGCCCCTCACCATCGCGCCCGGGCGGCCGTGCGAGTGCCGTCGAGCCGACGGGAGCTGGGTGCCGGGCGTGTGCACCCACTGACACGCGGGGCGTCACGCTGACCCTCCTCGCGCCCTGCACCTCACCCTGACCGCCGGTGGTACGATCGGCTCTCCAAGGGCAGGAAGGACCCGGTGGTCCGGACCACAAGCGGCCCATGAGGAGACCGTAAAGCCATCGATGGATGAAGCGGTCGTGTACGTGGTCGACGATGACGCTTCCGTGCGTCGGGCGCTGTCTCGGCTCATCCACTCCGTGGGCCTCGAGGTGATGACGTTCCCGTCGGCCCAGGCCTTCCTCGCCTTCGCCGCGCCGGATCGGCCGGCCTGTCTGGTGCTGGACGTCCGCCTTCCCGGTCCGAGCGGCCTCGACCTCCAGGCCGCGCTGACGCAGGCCAATCGCAGCCTGCCAACCGTGTTCATCACCGGCCACGGCAACGTGCCGACCAGCGTGCGGGCCATGAAGGGCGGCGCGGTGGATTTCCTGCAGAAGCCGTTCAACGACCAGGAGCTGCTGGACTGCGTCCAGCGCGCGCTGCGGCGAAGCGGTGAGGAGCGGGCGGAGAAGGCGGAGCGGGAGGAGCTGGAGCGGCGCGTGGGGTCGCTCACGCCACGCGAGCGCGAGGTGTTGATGCTGGTGGTGGCGGGGATGCTCAACAAGCAGATCGCGGACAAGCTCGGGATCGCCGAGAAGACCATCAAGGTCCACCGGGGTCGGGTCATGGAGAAGATGCAGGCGGACTCGATCGCCGATCTGGTCCGCATGAGCGAAAAGCTCGCTCCCCAGCCGATGCGGTACTGACGGCCGGAACGGCCGGTCCCATAGGACCAAGGCCCCATATCCCTCGATCACGGCCCGGCAGACACTGGTATCCGGCGGGTCTCCCTCAGTGGCTCGAGGCGAGGCGCGACCGAACGATACGGCAATGACTCCGGTCATCGGCATCGTCGACGACGACGCCTCCATTCTCCGGGCCGTCCGGCGGCTCCTGGGGGCGGCCGGCTTCACGGTCAGGACGTTCGGCTCCGCGGAGGAGTTCCTGGCCTCCGACCACCCCGAGCGGATCAGCTGCCTGGTGCTGGACATCCATCTCAACGGCCTGAGCGGCTTCGAGCTGCAGGACCGCCTCCTGGAGGACCACATCGAGATCCCGATCGTGTTCATCACCGCGCACGACGACCTGCCGACCCGCGAGCGGGCTCGGCGAGGCGGCGCCTCGGAGTACCTGCGCAAGCCGTTCGACGAGCACTCGCTCATCGGCGCGATCGGCAAGGCCCTCGGCGGCACGCCCTCGTAGGATCGAAACCTGGCGTCGAACCGCGCGCGGGCGTGCTAGGATGCCGCCGGTCGATCTCAGCGCGGAGGTCCAGGCACCCACGTGAAAGCTCTCATCGCAGCGCTATCGACGCTGGCGCTCCTCTCGACGAGCGTGGAGGCGGCATCCCCGACCGGTTTCGAGGCCGAGCCGGTGCTCCGCGCCCAGGACCTGGTGGCGCCCGAGCTGCTGAAAGGGCCACACTTCAAGGTGGACAGCCAGGTCCCGGTCAAAGGCTTCCTCGCTCGCTTCACGATCCGCTCGGACTTCGGCACCTTCGAGGCGCACGGCATCCACATGCTGCAGGTGCGGGTGCGCGAGGTGGTCGCCCTCGGACAGCTCGGGGAGATGAGCAAGACGAAGCAGTTCGCCGACGCGGCCGGAAGGGCGGCCGCCCGCCCGGTGACGTCGACCGTGAACATGGTCGTCCATCCGGTGGAGACGATCTCGGGCATCCCGGACGGAGTGGGACGGATGTACGACCGAGTCAAGCTGGGAACCCAGAAGGTCTACGAGTCCGCGACCACCAAGGACACCAGCGACAGCGAGAAGGCGGCCGACGTCTCGAAGCGGGTGGGCGGCATCACGGTGAGCGCCCTCGGTTACGAGAAGGAGCGCCGGGATCTCGCCAAGGGGCTCGGGATCGACCCGTACACCACCAACGAAGTGCTGGCCAAGAAACTGGACGACATGGCCTGGGTCGCCTTCTCCGGCCGGATGGGTATCCAGACGGTCACGTCCATCTTCGTGCCCTACTCGATGGCCATGTCGGCGGTGACCATCACCAACACCGCGGTCTACGACACGCCGGCCGGCGATCTGATCAACCAGGCGCAGGCCGCCTTCGTGGCGACCGGCGCCCCGGACGCCACGATCGCGGCCCTGATGAAGAACCCGCAGTACTCGCTGAGTGTCCTCACCGCTCTGGCCCAGGGCTGCCAGCGTCTGAGCCGGGTGAAGGGCGTGGCTTCGGTGGTGGCCTTCGCCTCGATCGCCCGCACGCAGGACGAGACGCGCCTGGTCGCGGCGGCGGTGAACATGCTGGCCCGCCACCACGAGAGCGTCCAGGCGCTGGCCCAGCTGGCCGCGCCGGGGCCGATCATCGGGCGGACCATCTCCGGCGCGGTGGTCGTGCCCGCGCCGGTGGACTACGTGGCGTGGACGGCCCGCGCGGGCGGCTTCGCCGCTCGCGAGGACCTGAGAGCCCAGAGTCGGACGGTCTGGCTGTCCGGTCGGATGTCGCCCCGGGCCGCCAAGGAATTCAAAGCACGCGGCTGGAAGGTCGACGAGAGCTACTCGATCGCGGCCGAGCGCTAGTCCCGGGCACCGGCGGTCTGAGCGACTTCGAGCGGCAGGCACGATCCCGACCGTCTTCGCACCGCCGACGGGCGTGGAGGGCGACCCGTCCGGGACAGATCGACCGCCACGCCCCGTCCTGAGATCCTGGCGGTCTCTGCCTTTACGTCCCGTCGAGGATGCAGCTCCCGCCGGGGAGGTACGTGCCGCCCTGATACGCGCAGATATCCTTCGCGTTCTTCGTGGCGGTGCTGCCGCCGCTACCCGACATCGAGCAGGTCTCCTGCGCTTGCGACCATGTGCCACCGTGCGCTTGACACGACTTCGCCATGTCCAGCTTGAGCTTTCCAGTCGCGCATCCGGTCAGCGACACGGCGAGGACCGTCGCCAATGTCAGACCACCCAACAATCTCCCCTGTTGCATGTGAGCCTCCTGGCTGGTCTATGTGTGGGTTGCCCCGGCGAGCTCGGGACCCCAATAGTCCCGCCGTCGCCCTACCACTGGAAGCTTGAGAGGAGGAGCTGTACCTGGGAAGCGCAGCAAGCATCAGCACCGCCAGCAGCGGAACGAGCGCCGACGTCCGCCACAACCGTCTTCCACCTACGGTCCACCTCATCCGCCGCGCTGCTTCCTGTTGGGTCTCGGTGTCTACCGTAGCGTGCCTATTCGTGCAGCACCGGCTGGACGACTTCGGGGGAGAGGATGGTCCCCGTCGCGGCCGGGCAGTTTCATCTCGAACTGGCCGCGGGTCACCACGGTCTGCATCGCCATGCCCTGCTTGTTGTCGAGAAACTGGGCCTGGCTGGCGCACCCCACCCGGCCAGCGCCACCACGAGGATCAGCGACGACGTGAACAACCTCAGCATCAGCCCCCTCCCCGGCGTCCTGGTCGCGTCGACGCGAAACGTGGCGTGACCTTCGCAGAACACCCGTCGCCGCGCCATTGGACCTTGGTCCCATCGCAACGCCTCGGCCGCCGGGAGATGATCAGTCGATCCAGTCCAGGAGGCCCACGATGCGACAGATGCTCCGTGCCCTGAAGTGCTCCCGGATCGTCGCGGCGGCGCTGGTACTCGGCGCCGCCGGTGTCCCCTGCGGTCCGATCGCCGCTCACGCCCAGCCCCCCGCGGATCAGGTGCTGACCGACGTAGGGCTGTCTGCGGACGATAAGCGGCGAGTCTTGAACGGGGAATTCGTCACCGCTGACCTCGGCGCGGTGTCTGAGCGGGACCTCGCCTTCTCCATCGCCTTCCTCGTCAAGACGTCTCCCGACGACCTGGCCCGGAAGATCGTGGCCGGCGACCTGATCGCCGCCGACGAGCAGGTGAAGGAGTCGGGCGTGATCAGCCCCAACGGCACCCTGGCCGACTTCGCCAAGCTCGACATCTCGAACCAGGCGGCGCAAACCTTGATTGGGGCGAAGGCGGGCGAGGCGCTGAATCTCAGCGCGAGCGAGATCTCCGGCTTCGCGATTCTCCGGGGCGGTACAACGCACTCGGTCCAGCAGCAACTGCACCGCATGCTCCTGGCGCGCTACCAGGCGTACCGGGCGTCCGGACTGGGCGGCATCGCGCCCTACGACCGCGGAGGGAGCACCACGGACCTGGCGGCCGATCTGCGGAAGGCCGGTCAGTCCACGCGGCATCTGGCGAACTACGCGCCGGCGCTCCACGCCGTTCTCCTCGACTACCCGACCGCGACGGTTCCCGGGATGCGCGAGAACTTCTACTGGCTGAAGTACAACATCCAGGGCAAGGAGACGTACGTCCTGGCTCACGTGCTCGCGGCCTCGGAAGGCGCGGCGCGAGTCGTCGTCCAGCGCCAGTACTACGCCAGCACCGGCTACAATGGCGAGCAGGCCCTCGCGGGCTTCCTGCCTGTCCAGGAAGGCACCGTGGTGGTGTACGGGGCGCACGCCTTCACCGATCAAGTGGCCGGATTCGGAGGCTCGATGAAGCGCAGCATCGGGCACCGCGTGATGGCGGACCAGATGAAGAAGCTCTTCGAGGAGGGGCGCGCGCAGGTCAGCAAGTGACCGCGCGCCGCCTCGGCTAGCGCCGCCAGGCGCGCTTGAACGCGTTGATGAGGGTCAGCTTCGGATCCTGCTGACAGAGGCGCACGACCTCGTCGATGCGCGCGGCCACCGACGCCGCGTCCCAGACCGCCGTCGTACGGGTCCCGTCGAGGTAGCCGTTCATGTAGATCAGGACCCGATCCCGCTCCTCACCGGTGGCCAGTGCCGAGAAATCACCACAGGTGAACTTGTTGATCTCGACCTTGCGCGGGGGAATCTCGATGGACTGCGCGGCCGGGGGCAGCACCAGGCCCGCGAGCAACGCCGCCGTTGCCATCCACTTCAACGACGAGACCGTCAGCGATCTGATGACCATGGGACCTGATCTCCTCCCGGCACATTTTAGCCCGCGCGCGGGCCCACTGACGTATGATCCGCCACGCCCGTGCGGACGGTAGAGTTCGAGCTCATCTCGACCCTGCTGGTTTCGATGGGCGTGCGGTTCGTGGGACGTGGCCTGGCGGTCCGGGTGCCCGTGCTGGCCGGCTGAACATCCCGGCTCCGGGCATCGGCGGAGGGCTGGTGGCGATTCGCCCGGCGGCCTGCCGGTACTTCGGCCCGGCCGCCCGTGACCGGCGCGCGCGCCCCCCGCCGAAGAGGTGACGGAGGGAAGTCACGATGGCCACCCGCTCGTTGACCGTCCGCCTCCGCCGCTATCGCTTCGGCGGGCTCTTCTGCGCCCTGTTGCTCACGCTCACGGGGCACGCATTCTTCACCACCCTGCCGCTCGGCGCGAAGCCCAGCGAGTGGCTGCTGGCCGTGAGCCTCGCCGCCATCCTCCTGGCCAGCGAGGCGCGACCGCGCGCGTTGATGGTACTGGGCGCGGTCCTGGCCTTCGCCCGTCTTCCCCAGTCCCTGATACTCAGCGGAGGAGTTCGCGCGCTACATGGAGGAGCGAGCGAGGCGACGCCGCAATCCGCCCTCCTCGTCGCGGTAACCGCGCGTCGATCGCTCGGCCGCGGTCGCGCTAGCGCTTCCGCATCGCGCGCTCGGCCTCGAGCTGGCCCTGGCGCGCGTGGTCGATGACCTCGCCGAGGATCCGCGCCAGCTCCTGCGGGGCGTGGAAGCCCATCGAGTTCTCCGCGGCCACGAAGTCGAGCCGCCACTGCGCCTTGCGCTGCTCGGCCGCCGCGACCTGCAAATCGCCCTCGCCCGCCCCCGCCTTCCTGGCGGCGACGATGGCATCCAGCATGTCGGTGGTGGCGTGCGCCGCTCGCTGCATGAGCGCGTAGTGGCGGTCCTGGATGTTGAGCACGCGCGCCTCCAGCTCCTTCTCGGCGATCGAATGGCAGGTCTGGCAGGCTCGATTGATGTTGAGCAGCGGGCTGCGGACCCAGTGGTCGCTCACCTTCGTGGCGCCCACCCGCTCGTACGGCATGTGGCAATCCGCGCAGGCCACGCCGGATCGCGAGTGCACCCCCTGCGACCATACCTCGAACTCCGGGTGCTGGGCCTTCAGCACCTTGTTGCCGGTCTCCGCGTGGACCCAGTCCGAGAAGCCCTCCTTGTCGTAATAGGATTCGATCTCCTCCACCTTGAGACCGTTCGCCCACGGGTAGGTCACGATCTTCCCCGGCCCCTTGAAGTAGTACTCGACGTGACACTGCCCGCAGACGAACGAGCGCATCTCCTGCCGGGTGGCGTCGCGGTTCGGATCGTAGTCCGCGATGCCCTCGTGGGCCTTCAGCGCCTTGATGCCCGCGATGAAGCCGGGCCGGGTCACGCGCACCGCCATCGTCTTCGGGTCGTGGCAGTCCACGCAGGCGACCGGATGCTGGATGAGCGTCTGGCCCTTGTCGTCCTTCATCCCCCGGGCTTCCGCGTAGGGCATGCCCGAGACCTGCTCGAAGCCCTTCTGGACGTCCCCCTTCCCGACGAAGCGGTAGAGCGCGAGGTTCGACGCGTGGCACTGCAGGCACGCGCCCGGCTGCTGCCGCTCGGTCACCCGCCGCGTCTGCTCTTGATCGAAGAGGGCGTAGGCGTGGCCGCGCCGGTCCCGGTAGTCCAGCGCGAAGGCGTAGCCCGCGAAGATCCGCTTGAGCCACGGATCCCGTTCGAGCTTCTGCTCGGACGGGCCGGCGTCGCCGCCCGCGAGCCCGCGCCCGCCGTACTTGGTGGTGGTCGGGAGCGAGGTCTTGAGATAGGAGTCGTACTGGGCGGGCCAGTTCTGGCCCCACACCTTGGGGTCCATCGTGTCCTCGGTCACGTCCACGACCCGCACGTATGTCTGCCGGGCCTCCTGCTTGCGCTCGAAGATGTTCGTGAGCAGGGCCAGCAGGAGCACGGTGAGGCCGGCCACCGCGGCCAGGCCGAGCAGCGGCAAGACCCAGGGCCGCCGCCGCGGGCGGGATTCGGGGCTGGGTAGCATGTTCACCCTCACGTCTCAGCCTCCGGCGCCGTGTCCGGCGCCGGCGTGACAGTGGAGACAGTCGAGCGGGCCCCGCATGGGGCCGGGTCCCCCGACCACCGCGTGGACCAGCCCTTCGTGGCAGCGCACGCAGTTCACGCGGACGATGTCGCGATCGCGCGGGGTGATCTCGATCGGCTCCTTGAAGTTCTGGAGCGTGAAGGCGACCGAGTGCCGGAATCCGTGCTCGGCCTTGGCCGCCCACTTCGAGAGGCCCGCGTGCGGCAGGTGACACTCCACGCAGGTGGCAGTGTGCCGGTGGCCGCTCTTCAGCCAGGCGTCGAACTGCGGGTTCATGATGTGGCAGTTCACGCACGCCCTCGGATCGGTCGAGAGGTAGGAGAAGCCCTTCGCGTAGACGAACGTGAACGCGCCGATGCCCACCGGGATGCCCACCAGGCAGGCGAGCAGGACGGCGAGACTGGCCCGGTTCACCGCGGCCGACGGCTTCCCGGCGTCATCGGCGCTTCCGCGCCTTCGCCTTCGCGGTCGTGGCCTTCGCGGGCATGGCCTTCGCCTTCGTGAGCTTCGGCAAGGCAGCCGCCCGCGTCCCGGCCGGGGCGCTCTTGCCGGTGGCCAGCTGATACGCCTGGTAGTACCCGCGGGTCACCGCCCGCACCGCGCGCCCGATGTCGTCGTAGACGTCGTCGTTCAGGTTGGCGAACGACACGCGCACCGACCAGTCGGGCGCCTCGAACCCGCCCCCGTTGAGCAGCACGATGCCGTGGTCCTCGGCGAGCTTGAACACGATGTCGAGCGGATGGACGTTGGCCTTGACCCACTTGACCACGTCCTCTCCCGCGTACTTGCGGATCCAGAACTCGAGGTCGACGAGCCCGTAGTAGTCGTCGAAGAGGGGATTCGGCTGGACGTCGATGCCGAGGCCCTCGATCGTCGCCCACACCCGCCGCTTGACGATGCCCATGCAGGCGGCCTGGTAGGCCTTCTTCTCGTCCATCAGCTCGGAGAGCGAGAACAGCGTCATCATCACCTGCTGGGGCAGCGACAGGCCCGCGGTGTGGTTCAGGGCGATGTCGCGGCTGTCCGCCACGATCCGATCGATGAACTTGATCTTGCGGGGCTCGAGGGTGAGGGCTCCGTAGCGCTTGTCGAGCTTCTTCTGGATGGCCTCCGGGTGCTGGGCGATCATCCGGTCGAAGATGTTGTCCTCGTGGACCGCGACGACCCCGAGGCGCCAGCCGGTGCAGCCGAAGTATTTGCTGTAGGAGTACACGCCAATGGTGTTGCGCGGGAAGGCCCCCAGCAGCGAGCGGAAGCCGGGCACGAACGTCCCGTAGACGTCGTCGGTGAGCAGGATCAGCTCGGGCCGGGCCTTCAGGATCGCGCCGATCTTCTTGATCGTGTCCTCGCTGATGGCCATGGCGCTCGGATTGCCCGGGTTGACCAGGAAGAACGCCTTGATCTTCGGATCGAGCAGCTTCTTCAGCTCCTCGTCGGTGTACTGGAAGCGGTTCTCCTGGGGGGCGCGGACGTGGACCAGGTTGAGGTCGTAGTCCTCGAGGTGCGGCATTTCGAGATAGGGCGTGAAGATCGGCACGCCGAGGGCGATGGTGTCTCCCGCGTTCAGGAGACGGTTGGACTTCATGGATTTGAAGATGTAGCACATCGCCGCGGTGCCGCCCTCCACCGCGTAGAGCTTGAACGTTCCCGTCGGCCGCGGCGTCCCGCACATCGCCCACTGCAGGTATTCGTGCACGACCTGCTCGTTGTGGACCAGCATCCGGTCGGGCACCGGGTAGTTGTCGCCGATGATCGAGTCCACCAGCTCGTGCACGAACGCGTCCGGCTGGAACCCGAACTTCTTCACCGCCCACGGCACCATCGCCTCGAGGAAGGCCGCCCCCGGCATGTCCCGGTGGGCGCGCAGCCAACCCTCCAGGCGGTCGGCGATCCCGGGCGCCTTCGGCATGCCGCCGACGCCGGCGGGGAGGTCGAGCACGCGCTTGCTCTCGGTGATGGCGAACTGACCCAGCAGGAAGAAGGCCTCGCGCGGGGTGGTGGCGATCCAGTTGGGATTGCCGCGGCCCGCGTTCAGATAGGCCAGTGACGAGGCCTTCGCCGCCTTCTGCGCCGCCTTGGCGAGGAAGTCCTTGATCTCGAACGGGCTGAGGGTCTCGTACTCGCGAAGGGTCAGGACGTCCATTGGTCTCCTCCCGACTCAGGTCAGCATCATGATGATGATCATGCCCCAGATGGTGAGCAGCGTGTTGCCGACCGCGTAGGTCACGGTGTAGCCGAGCGCGGGCACCTGACTCTTTCCCTGTTCGCAGATCATGCCGAGCGCGGCGGTGGTGGTGCGCGCGCCCGCGCAGGCGCCGAACAGGATCGCCGGGTCGAAGCGGAAGATGAACTTGCCGATGAGCATCGCGAGGATCAACGGCACCGAGGTGGCGAAGATGCCCCACAGGAACAGGCTGAGGCCCTGGGTCTTCAGCCCGTTGACGAACCCCGGGCCCGCCGAGATGCCCACCACCGCGATGAACACGTTCAGGCCGACGGAATTCATGAACCACACCGTGGAGGACGGGATGCGCCCGAAGAAGGGCCTCGTCGACCGCAGCCAGCCGAACACGAGGCCCGAGATGAGGGCCCCGCCCGCGGTGGACAGGGTCAGCGGCACGCCTCCCACCTTCCAGACCAGCGCGCCGACCAGCGCGCCGAGGGTGATCGCCCCGCCGATGAACGCGACGTCCGCGACGTCCGACGGCCGGTCGGGCACGCCCAGGTCCCGGACCGCCGCGGTGGTGTCCTGGGTCCGGCCGACGAGGGTCAGGATGTCTCCGCGGTGGATCCGGGTGGTCGGCAGGATGGGAATGGAGACCGCGGTGGCGCCCCGGGTGATCTTCCGCAGGTAGACCCCGCGCGCGCTCGGCCGCTTCGCCAGGTCGGCGAGAGTCTTGCCGTCGGCGTCCTTGCTGGTCACGTACACGTCGACGCCCTCGACCGGGACGCTCAGCAATTCGGGATCGTCCACCTCCTGGGCGGCTTCCCCGATGACCTTCACGAGGACCTCGCGGGCTCCCACGACGGCCAGCACGTCTCCGTCCCGGATCACGGTATCGGCGGTCGCCTCCTCGATCGTGCCGTTGCCGCGCCGGAGCCGCGCGATGAAGACCCTGGCGTCGGGCACCATCGCCTCCGCCTCGGCGGCCCGCATGCCGATTGCCCTCCCGCCCGGCCGCACCCGGAACGCGCGCAGCTCCCAGCGGTGCCACGCCGTGCCCGCGCCGCCCTGCGCGGTGCCCGCGCTCTGCCGGGCCTCGTATGCCTTGCAGGCCGCCGCGAGATCGATCCCGAGCAGCGGCGGCCCGATCAGGGCGAGCAGGATCGCCGAGCCCACCGTGCCGAAGATGTAGGTGACCGCGTAGGCGATCGGCATCGCGTCGAGCAGCGCCTTGGCTTGCTCGGGCGGCAGTCCGAGGCGATTGATGGCGTCGGTCGCCAGGCCCATCGACGCGGAGATGGTCTGGGAGCCCGCGTAGAGGCCGGCGGTGTAGCCGAGATCGTAGCCGGCGAGCTGGCTCGCCACCACCGCGGCGCCCAGGCAGAGCACGCAGACGACCACCGCGAACAGCGCCTGCGGCACCCCATCCTTGGCGATGCCGCGTACGAACTGCGGCCCGACCCCGTAGCCCACCGCGAACAGGAACATCAGGAAGAAGACCGACTTGACGTTGGGCGAGATGGTGATGCCGAGCTGGCCGATCAGCACCGCGGCGAGCAGGGTCGAGGTCACCGCGCCCAGCCCGATGCCGCGGATCGTGAACTTGCCGACGTAGTAGCCGACACCGAGCGCGAGGAAGATCGCGATCTCCGGGTAGGCGCGCAGCGTCGTCGCGAACCACTCAAACATGGAGGCCTCCGTTCACGAGGATCGACACTAGATCAGGTCCCGCTCCCAGTTGAGGATGAGACGGAACTGGTAGCCGAGAGTGCCGGCGTTCTGCTGGTCGAGGATGGCCGAGCGGGCCCGGAACCACATGCCCTTGAGGAAGCCGGGCTCCCGCCACGCCGGCCGCCAGTCCACGGTGAGATCGTACTCGGCCTGATTCGGCGCCTTCTGCCGGGTGGACGGGTTGATCGCATCCCACCCGTAGACGACGTTGGCGTTGGCGCTGAGCCCCTGCACGATCGACCCGGGCAGGACGTAGGCGGCGCCGATCAGGATGGCCTTCTCCCGCGCCCGGTTGAAGTCCTGGTCGATCATGGACAGGTATCCGGGGAAGGTCCCCCATGGGCTCTGGATGGTGTTGCCCGCCCCGGTGATGGAGAAGGCCGTCGTCAGCGTGATGTCGCGCCACGTGGCCTGCACGCGCGCGCCGCCCTGCTGGGTGGCCCAGTACCGGCCGTCGGCCGGAGCCAGCAAGGCATCGCCCACCGCCCGCTGGTCGGTGAACTGCGCGCCAACCCGGAGCTTCCAGTCCTCGCTGAGCGTGTGGACGTAGTCGGCTTCGCCGTAGACGGTGTTGAAGGTGTTGACGCCGTACTGGTTGCTCACGTCGATGCGGAGATTGGGGATCGGCGTCAGCCGCACTCCGGCCAGCCCGACGCCGTCGTCGCTGTTGACCGCTCCCGCCTTCTCCGACATGCTGACGAACTCGTCGGAGTTCCGGGCCTTGATCTGCCAGAGGAAGCCCGCGAGGTACTGCAGCCAGCCGACCTTGCCTCCGAGGGTGACACCCTCGAAGGTGTTGGGGGTCATCCGGTTGTCCTGCGGGTTGATGTAGCCCTGCTCGACCAGCTGCCGGTAGCCCTTGAGCAGGGCGTAGTCCTTGTATCGCAGCGCCCCCCAGGCCTCGCCGGGCACGTAGTAGCCCTGCTGCCCGGTGTTGAGCAGGAGCGTGCCGTCGCGGTCATCCGGGGCATAGAGCGGGGCCGAGCCGTACAGGGTCGCGCCCATGGCGAAGGTATCGAGCAGCCAGCCGGACTGATAGCTGACCCAGCCGCCGAAGGCCCACGCCTCGTTGACGGTGTCGTTGGGGTTGGTGCGGTTGAAATAGTAGCTGCGGAAGTGCAAGCGCAGGTCGGTGTCGGCCAGGAACGACCACGGCAGGGTCCGCACCTTCTCCCTGACCGGCTGGAACAAGGCCTCGATCGGCGAAGGCACCGGCGGGGGCGGCGGTGCGTCGTCGGCCCCGGCCGGGCGCGCGCCCAGCAGCGCGCCGATCAGGAGGCCGCTCACCAGCGCTCGAGTCCAGCGCCGGCCACGCACGGTCTGGATCGTAACGGTCATTGGACTCCCTCCCCTCGGCGGCCGTGTCGATTCGGCCGTGATCGGGGTCACTGTGAACCGGCCGGATTCGCGAAGTCCCGATGGAAATCGGAAATTTCTCCGCGCCGTAGCTCCACCACTCGTGGCCGAGGGGGAAACGGTCAGCCTCTCGGCTCTCCGGGGCGGGCCACCCACGCCACGAGCAGCGTGTAGGTGACCGCGAGCACGACCGGACCGACGAACAGGCCGACGATCCCGAAGGCGACGAGCCCCCCGAGCACTCCCGCGAAGATGAGGACGAGCGGCAGGTCGGCGCCCCGCTTGATCAGCACCGGGCGCAGGACGTTGTCGAAGCTGACGGTGATGACGGACCAGATGAGCATCACGATGGCCCACAGCGTCTGGTCCCTCCAGTAGAGCCAGATGACCGCGCCGAAGAGCACCGGCCCCGCGCCGATCTGAGCGACCGCGAGCAGGAACATCACGGCGGTCAGGAGGACCGGATACGGCACCCCGGTGATGGCGAGGCCGATCCCGCCGATCACCGACTGCACCAAAGCCGTCACCACGATGCCCAGCGCGACGGCGCGGATGGCCTGCCCGGACAGGATCACCACCTGGTCCCCCGCGTCGCCGGCCAGGCGGCGCGCGAAGGCGCGCACCCCGTCGGCGACGAGCTCGCCGTGCGCGTACAGGATGGCCGCGATGATCACGGTGAGGACCAGGTCGAGGAGCAGCAGCCCCAGGCTCCCCGCCTTGAAGACGATCCAGGCGCCGATCGCCCGGAGATAGGGACCGATCTGGGCGGCGATGTCCTCGGGCCGGCCGGCGGCGAGCTTGCCCCACTCCCCCGCGAGCCTCTGGCCCACGAGCGGCAGGCCGCTGACCCACACCGGCGGACCGCTCGCCGCGCCCACGACCACGCCCTTCGACCACTCCACGACTTCGTCCGCGTGGTCCACCACCACGACGATGGCCACCGCGATCGGGGCGATGACGATGACCAGCATCGCCACCGTCATCAGGGCCACCGCGAGAGCGCGCCGGCCCGCCAGCCGCCGCTGGGCCGCGCGCATGGCCGGCCAGGTCGCCACCACGATCATGGTGGCCCAGATCAGCGCCGGGAGAAACGGCCGCAGCACCCAGAGGCTCGCCGCGATCAGCCCGCCCAGGGCGAGCACGGCGAGGAGAATCCGGGTGACGTCCCACGTCGGGAGCGTGGCTCTCCCCTCGGTCACGGACCGCATGGAAACACAGAGGCGGGAACGGGGGTATAGGACCAAAGTCCCACTAGGCCCGGCTGACTGCTTTCGCCATACTCCCTGGTTGGAAGAGTCGCCGTACACCGCTTCGTGCCGGCCGAAGGGAGCGCCACCGATGGGACGTCGAGCCTGTTGCCTGTTGTTGATCGGAGCGGTCCTGACCGGTTTCACGCACGGCGTGACGTGGGCGCAGGACAAGCCCGCGGACAAGCCGGCCGGCCAGCCGGCGGACCAGATGGATCTCCTCCGGGAGAAGGCGCGAGCGGACAAGCGGCTGCTCATCTCGGACGCGCTCGCGCTGACCGAGGGTGAGGCGAAGACGTTCTGGCCGATCTACAACGCGTACCAGAGCGACATGGTCGCCCACTACGACAAGATGCTCGCGATGATCGATCGCTTCGCAAAGTCCTACGAGTCGATGAGCGACGCCACCGCCACCACGCTCCTGAACGACTACCTGGCCCTCGAGGCGAGTCACGTCGCGATCCTCAAATCCTACGTCCCGCGATTCGAGAAGGTGCTGCCCGCCAAGAAGGTCGCCCGGCTCTATCAGGTCGAGAACAAGCTCCGGGCCCTGGTGAACTTCGAACTCGCCAAGCAGATTCCCCTCGTCAAGTGAGCTGGGCCACCTCAACCTGTCGGTAATCGCGGGAGAGCGGACGATGTTCAACACTCGACTCGGAGCGGGCCTCCTCGCGGTGGTGCTCGCCATCGGACTGACGACGACGACGCGACCCGCGTTCGCGGCCAGCGCGGCGGAGATCAACCGCGACGTCGACCGAGCCCTGCGGGACCTCTACGCCCAGGATCCCAAGGCGAAGGAGCTCACCAATCGGGCCAAGGCGGTCCTCGTGTTCCCCAGCATCTACAAGGCCGGCTTCATGTTTGGAGCGCAGTACGGCGACGGAGCCCTTCGCCAGAAGGGCAAGACGATCGGTTACTACAACTCGGTCGCGGCCTCGTACGGCCTGCAGGCCGGGGTCCAGAAATTCGGCTATGCGCTGTTCTTCATGACCGCTTCCGCCCTCGAATACCTGAACAAGAGCGGCGGCTTCGAGCTCGGCACCGGGCCGAGCATCGCCGTGCTCGATACCGGTGCCGCGACCGCGTTCACCTCCACCACGCTGCAGAGTGACATGTACGCGATCTTCTTCGACCAGAAAGGACTGATGGCCGGACTCGGGATCCAGGGCTCCAAGATCAGCAAGATCAACAAGTGATGCACGCACCGCTCCACGAAGGAGGCCCATCATGAAGGCCACCCTCGGACTGCTGCTCGTGAGCACGATGATCGCGGTGACCGCCTGCGCGTCGTCGGGACCGGCCGCCCCGCCGAGTGTCGACGTGACCGGCACCTGGATTGGCACGTGGGCCTACGAGAACGTGAGCGTGGGATCGGGGGACGTTCGGGGAACCCTGAAGCAGAGCGGATCGGTCGTGAGCGGCGACTTCAACGTGACCGGCCCCGTGGTCAACAACGTGGCGAATGTCAGCGGGATGGTGTCGGGGAACACGATCCGGCTCGAGTCGCCGTCGAGCGGCTGGCTGACCGTGACCGGCAATCAGATGACCGGCAAGATCAACGGGATCAACGTCGCGAACGTGACCCTGCGCAAGCAGTAGTCATGAGGCGATCGCTGCTCGTCGGGACGCTGACCGGCCTTCTCACCGCTTCCCTCGCCTTCGCGGCCGAGTCGCCGGCCGGCAAGTGGAAGACTGTCGACGAGAAGACCGGCAAGGTCGTCTCCGAGGTCGAGCTCTACGAGCAGGGCGGCAAGCTCTTCGGCAAGATCGTCGGCCTGACCGACGCCGTCAACGCGCAGGGCCAGCGCAAGAAGTGCAGCGCCTGCACCGGCGAGGACAAGGACCAACCGATCGTCGGGCTCGTGATCATCAAGGGCTTGAGTCCCGACAAGGATCGCTACAAGGGCGGCACCATCCTCGACCCGGACGACGGCAAGGTCTACAAGGCCGAGGTCTGGGAAGAGGGCGGCACGCTGAAGGTCCGCGGCTACCTTGGCGTCTTCTACCGCACCCAGACCTGGGTCAAATAGCCATCGCGTAGCCCGCGGCTTGCCTCGACGCCGCTACTTGTTCGACGTGTAGCCCTTGTTCACCATGCACTGCCGGTATTGCACCTGATCCACCGTCATGGCGGCGCCGGCGCCGCGCATGGTCTGGGCGTCGAAGAGGCAGTCCGCCGAGTCCTTGTTGGCCTGCTCCTTGGTCCCGCCCGGCTTCGCCCACTCGTCGGACGCAGACGAGGCGCAGCCGGCGAGCACTCCGAGCAGGATCAGCAGCGTGACGACCTTGAGCATGTTCTGGCTCCGCATTCTAGCGCGGAACACTGTCCAGCGTCCGCACCGTGTTCGCGATGTCCTGGCTGAGGCGCCCGATCGCGCGGCTGTGGGCGGCCACGAGCGCGTCGTAGCCCCGCTGCGCTACCGGCTCCCGCACCGTGGTGCGTCCCGTCTCGATCTTGCCGTCCTTCACCCGTCGCACCAGCCAGGCTGCGTCCAGCATCGCCGAGTCACCCGGCGTCGATTCGAAGCGCTGCACCTCGATCGCCACGCGGAAGTCCGAGTCCACCCCGAGGGTTTGCGTGACCCGCGGGGCTCCGAGCAACGCGACCAGATTCTCCGCCACCGCCCGGGAGATGTTGCTCTGCAGGGGCGACGCCCAGCGATTGAACTCGTCGACCTCCACCTGGTTGGCACCCGTGTTCACCACGATCTGCGGGCGATCGACGGTGCCCGGCACCGAGACCGGCCCGACCGCCAGCGAGACTGGCAATGGCGTTGCCGCCGGGGCGGCCGTCACGGTCCCGCTCAGCGTATAGAAGCGCGACGCCGGCGTGGATCCGCATCCGGCCACCAACCCGGCCAGGGTGCAGAGGGCAGCGATGGCGGCGCCGGGTCGCATCACTGAGCCCCGTTCTTCCCACGGATCAGCGATTCGGGATGTCGCTCCAGATAGTCGGCGAGCACCCGGACCGCGCGCGCGGCGCGCACGATCTCCTGGAGTGCGTCGCGGAGCTCCTGCTGGGCCGGAGCCTCGGTGCCGACGAGGGTGGTGTCGGTGTTCTTGAGGACGCGATCGGCCGAGGCGAGCACCCGGCGCGCCTCGTCGAGCGTCACCCCGAGCTGGTGGTCCACCGCGCCGAGGAGCTGGTTCGCACTATCCACCGTGTTCTTCAGCTCTGGCACGAGCGTCGCGTCCACGGAGGCCATGAGCTTGCTGGCGCTGGTCACCGTGCTCTCCAGCTCCTTGCCGATCGCGTCGAGGGGCAGGCGGTCGAGCTTCGCGAGGATGCTCGTGAGCTTGGCCTCCAGATCCGGAACCGTGCTCGCCACCACCGGCAGATCCAGCGGATCCTTGCTCCAGTCGACCTTCGCCCGGGGTGCGTTCGGGAACCGGTCCACCGCGACGAAAAGCTGCCCGGTGATGAGATTGCCGCTGCGCAGCTGAGCTCGCAGCCCTCGCTCCTCCACCTCGCGCTTCACGAAGGCGAGGCGGGTGTGCGCATCGCCTTCCACCAGGGCCTTGAGCGCGGCCTGCTGGCCGGCCGGAGTGACCCGCTCCACGAGCCGCTCCGGGAAGAACGTGATGACGACGCGGGGGCGCATCGAGCCGGTGATCATGTCCACGCTCAGACCGACGTCGACCACCTCGCCTGCCGGCAGGCCGAACAAGAGCACGGGCGCGCCAACCGATAGTCCCCTCACCGTCTCGTTGAAGTAAAGGACATAGCGGCGGCTGATGGTGTCGGGCTGCTTCATCGCCTCGGCGCGGTCGCGGTGGAGGGAGAACCACGCGTTCGCGTCCGCCGGGGCGCTGGCCGGCACGTACGGGGGCGTGTCGAACGCGAGGCCGCCGGCGAGCAGCGCGACCAGGCCTTCGGTGCGCACGTCCACTCCGCCCGCCCCGAGCGTGACGTCCAGACCGCTCGCGTTCCAGAACCGCGTCTCGTGGGTCACGTACTTGTCGTAGGGCGCATTGACGAATACGGTGATGTCGATGTTCTTGCCGTCGGGGGCGAGATCGTACGTGATGACCTGACCGGCCTGCAGGCGACGGTAGTAGACGGGCGCCCCGGTGCCCAGCGATCCCAGGTCACTGGCCTTGAGATGGAAGGCCTTGCCCGGCTGGCCCGTGCTGACGGGAGCCTCATCGAGGCCGGTGAAGTGCCGCTGGCTCTTGGTCGACTGGCCGGGCTGCAGCCCGATGTAGTTCCCGGACAGCAGGGTGCCGAGCCCGGAGATGCCGCTGAGGGTGATCCGGGGCGAGACGACCCAGAACTTGGCATCCTCCACCATCAGGCCGGCGGCGCTCTTCGTGATCTTCGCGGTCACTTCCACCTTGCCGTAGCCGTCGGTCAGCACCACCGAGGACACGTGCCCGATGTTCACGTCCTTGTACTTGACGAACGTCTTGCCGGCCTCGATACCCTCCGCATTCCTGAACACGATGGTGACGGTCGGCCCCTCGGTCATGAGCCGCTGGATGGCGATGCCGAGGCCGATCACCGCGGCCAGGATCGGGATGATCCACACAACCGAGATCTTCGTCCGCCGCGGGCGCGACACGGTGGCCTGCGGCAGATCGCCGCGATCGACGGGCTCAGGCATGACTCACCTCCCAGCGGCGGCCGGCGTCCCAGATCAGGCGAGGATCGAAGCACCGCACCGCGATGACGGTCAGGATCACCACCGCCATGAAGAAGACCACCCCGGGCCCCGGCTCCACCGACATGAGCGGCTGCAGCTGCACGAGCGCAACCGTGAAGGTGTCGACGAACACGTCCAGCATCGACCACCGACCGATGATCTCGATCATCCGGTACAGCCGGCTCCGATCGCGGTTGCTCCGGACCGAGCCCCGCTGCACCGTGATCAGCAGGTAGGCCAGCGCGATGAGCTTCCCGAGGGGGATCATCACGCTGGCGACCAGCACGACCAGGGCGAGCGGCCACGAGCCCGAGGTGTACAGGAAGATCACCCCGCTCATGATGGTGTCGGCCTCGGATCCCGTCACCGTGTTGGTGTGAAGCACCGGCAGGACGTTGGCCGGAATGTAGCAGATCGCCGCGGCGACCAGGAACGCCCAGGCATACTGGATCGAGTTGCGGCGCCGCCAGACCAGCTCCGCCCCGCAGCGCGGGCAGTAGCCGGGGTCCGACGGGTCGGCCGGTCGCGACAGCAGCCGGCATGTCTCGCAGGAGACGAGGCCGGCCTCGGCCCCGCTCAGGGCCACCGCTGCCATCACGCCGCCTTCGGGTGGTACGTCCCGTCGGCCCACTCGACGCGCTGCCAGATCTCCTCGGGGTCGAAGCTCACCATGATCGCGGGCAGCAGACCGATCAGCGCGCCGAGCGCGAACATCCCCACGTCCGGCGTCACCGTCGCGAGCTCCGCGATCTTGATCAGCGACACCAGCACGCCGAGCAGCATCACCTCGTTCATCGACCAGGGCTGCATGACGTCGGCCCAGCGCATCAGCTCGGCCACCCAGTGGGGCGCGGGCGGGCGTCGCGCCGCGAGCAGGACGGTCAGCATGAACGCGATGTAGACCGCCGGCGCCAGCACGACGCAGAATGCCACCGTGACCGCGGTCCCCGGAAAGCCCTTGACCCACATCTCGTAGGCGCCGCCGATCACCGTCGTGCTGGCCGAGCGCCCGACCACCGCGAGGCTCATCAACGGGATCGAATTGGCCACGACAAACGCCACCGCCGCCGCGAGGGTGAGGGCGAGCGGACGATCGAGCGGATCGGCCGGACGCGTGGCCAGCGTCTCGCCACAGCGTCGGCAGCGCGCCTTGCCGCCGGGAGGCAGCCGCGGGATGCGCTGGAGCAGATCGCAGCCGTGGCAGGCCGCCGTCTCCAGATCTTGCGCGCGGCTCACAGATGACGCCTCCTACTTCATGCGCTGAAATGACACGAGGAACGTTTGCCCCAGGGCCGCCTGAAAGTATTCCCCACCGAGCTCGTCCCGCTTCGCGTTGTAGGACAGCGTGTAGGTGCTGCCGGGGTAGCCGGGAGCGCGGAGCTCGACGAGGAGCTTCACCGTCGACCCCTGGCGCGTCGCTTCGGCCCGGGCCACGTTGATCGGGCGGGGGTTGAGATACGTCGCCTCGACCGCGCCGTCGGCTACCCGGATCTCGAGGACGTACCCACCGTCGAGACGGAGCCACCGGCCGGTCAGCGCGGCGAGTCCGGGATCGGCGCCCGCGACTCGCTGGTCTCCCCCGCGAAGCGCGAAGAGGATGGCAAGAATTGCGACCGCCAGCACGATGCCCGCCGCGACGAGAACGCCTCGGCGCCCGATCGTCGGCGAGACGGAGCGGCGGTCGGAGCGCTTCAGGACCCTGGCCCTGCTCATATCACCTTTCTATTCCAGGCCGGCATAGGTCCGGAGTGTGGTCTTGTAAGGCCAGCGGGAGCCGACGCTCAAGGACTAGGACGGTCGACTCGTCCCGGCGGCATGGTGTCAAGAACGAGGGCCACGAGCTATGGGACCAAGGTCCAATACCGTCATGCGAAGACGCTCCTCCGGGAACATCTCCTTCTTGACCGTGCCGGGCTTGATGACGCCGGGCCAGCGCACGACCAGCGGCGCGCGCATGCCGCCTTCCCAGGTGGTCAGCTTTCCGCCCTTGAAGGGCGTGGTGCCACCGGCGGGAACGTGATCACCTCGGCGCCGTTGTCGGTGGTGAACGCGGTGAGCGTGTTGTCGAGCTGGCCCATGTCCTCCAGCTTCTTCCAGGCCCTTCGTGCGGGTCCCATCGCTTGCCTCCGCACTCTTTCTCGGTTCACTGCGTTCTCGGGCTTCGCCGTGGAGCCTCGCCCCTTCCCTGCCTACTGCCCTCGGGCCCTCCTGGCCGCCTCGATCTGCGCCTTCACCGCATCGAGATTGAAGCTGGCCCCTTTCTGCATCGGCGGAAACTCGACGGCCGTCATGGCGAGCTTCTCCACCTGCTGCTGGACGAACACGAACCGCCAGAATTCGTACTTGAACCAATCGAAGTATTGCTGCGCCCCGATCTTGCTTCCGCTTTCGGGCCAGCCCGTGCGCTCGAACGGATCGAGGCGAAGGTTGGTCAGGTAGGGCACGTCGACGTGGGTCTTGGCGCCGAGCCAGCCGCCGGGCTGGTCGATGAACCGGTACTTGAAATCGTCAACGCGCACGGCGCCGAGCGTGCTCTCGCCGAAGTAGAAGATCTCGTGCCGATTCGACGGGCCCTTGCCGGTGATCATGTTCGTCTGGTCGTACCCGTCCAGGTGCACCTTGTAGGTGCGGTCACCCATCTGCTTGCCCTTCTTCAGCTCTTCGATGATGTTCGGGTTGCCGGCGGCGGCCAGGAGCGTCGGGAACCAGTCGAGCCCGGACATGATGCCGTTCTCGACCGTGCCGGCGGGCACCTTGCCCGGCCAACGGATCAGCGCCGGCGCGCGGAACCCGCCTTCCATCACGGTGCCCTTGCTTTGGGCGAACGGGGTCTGCCCGCCGTCCGGCCACGTGAAGACCTCCGTGCCGTTATCGGTGGTGAACACGACGATCGTGTTGTCGTCCACTCCCATGTCCTTGAGCTTCTTCAGCACGAGGCCGATGTCATCGTCGAGCTGCGCCATGCCGGCTTCGTGGATCGACCAGCCGTTCTTGGAGTTGCGCATCGCCTGGTATTTCGGCGACAGGTGCGTGACGATGTGCATGCGGGTCGGATTGAGCCACAGGAAGAACGGCTTGCCGTCGGCCTTGGCCTTGTCGAGGAAGGCCAGCGCCTTGTCACGGATCTCGTCGTCCACCGTTTCCATGCGCTTCGGGCACAGCTCGCCGGCGTCCGTGATCCTCTGCTTGCCGACCTTACCCCAGCGCGGATCGACGGTGGCATCGTCGACGTTGGTCGCAAAGGAGTGGAGCATGTTGCGCGGCCCCACCTGCGGTCTCAGATCCTGAGGATAGTTTGGATGGCAGGGGTCCTCCATCGCGTCGAGGTGATAGAGGTAGCCGAAGAACTCGTCGAACCCGTGCACCGTGGGCAGGAACTCGTTACGATCGCCGAGGTGGTTCTTGCCGAACTGACCGGTGGCGTAACCCATCGCCTTGAGCGCGGTCGCGATGGTGGGCGCTGCGGCGGGGAGGCCGATGGTGGCGCCGGCCTGGCCGACGGTGGTCATTCCGGTGCGTATCGGCAACTGACCGGTGATGAAGTTCGCGCGGCCGGCCGTGCAGCTCGCCTCCGCGTAGTAGTCGGTGAACAGCATGCCCTCGGCGGCGATCTTGTCGAGGTTCGGCGTGCGGCCCGCCATCATGCCGCGGTGGTAGGCGCCGATGTTCCAGATGCCGATGTCGTCGCCCATGATGAAAAGGATGTTCGGCTTGCCCTGGGCCGCGGCGACGCCGGTCGACGCGAGCACCACCGCCAGGGTCAAGACCATCATCACCGTCACGCTTCGTCTTCCGCCGTACATCATGTCTGTTGCCTCCTGTCGGATCGGCCGGGGTTCTCAGCACGCCGCGAGGCTCGAGTTCCGCCGTTGTGCGTCTCGCCGGGGCTCATGCGGGGAGCTAGCGCTCGGCCCCGATGGAGTGGCTCTCGTCCACCGACCAGCCGCGCGCACGGAATTCCCGGGCCGCAAGATGCGACATCCGCCCGGACAGCCAGGCGCTGCGCCTCGGCGCCTTCAGGTCTTCACGCTCCACGATGCGGGCGGCGCGCTCGGTCCAGGCGATGTAGTCCACGGGGGCCGGCAGCACCAGCTTGCCGCCGGCCGTCCGCCCGATGATGGGCCCCGGGGCGCTGACCAGCGTGATCGGCTCCACCGTCTCGTGGTGCCGGGCCAGCATGTTGACGGCCGCGGTCACCCCGCGGGTCTCGTCCTGTGTGCGAGCGATCGCGGCGAAGCCCACCACCGACGCGACGCCGTTGACGCCCTGCAGGCGCTGGCAGCCCTGAGCCAGCGCGGCGAGCACGCTCAGCGAGTACTGGGGATTCTTCATCAGGGCGGTGACCGCCGCGTCGCTCGCGCCGGTCGCCACGAAGGTGACCTTCGCCTTGTTGATGAGATCGGCCGCCGGCGTCTCATAGACTGTCGAGTTGGTGATGGTCACCGCGGACATGACCGTCGAGTACGGCATCACCACGGACGTGGCGGCCTGAATGCCGAAGCGCCCGGAGAAGGCGACCCACGCCATGTCGTCGAGCTTCTTGGCCAGGACCGGGTTGGTGGTATAGGGATCGACCCCGAGCCCCTTGGCGAGATCCCGCCGCTCCTTCTCGTAGCCGAGCGCGGTCACCGCGATGCCGCCGACCCGCTTCGAGACGTCCGCCACCTGCTCGCCGCCGCTCGCGCCCGGCGCGGTGGCGGCCTGGTATACCTTCTCGCTTCCCAGCTCGATGCGATCGAACAGGCGCCCGACCCCGTCGGGTAGGCCCGTGATGGTTTCCACCGGGTTGACGAGCATGTTGACGGTCGACGTCACTGGCCGCGCGATCGCGTTTCCGGCGGCCTCGGCGAACTCTTTCGTCTTGCTCATGTCCTCGAGCTGGCCGAGAGCGTAGATCTCCCGCACCCGGATCTGGAGCATGTGGATGCCGTGCGCGTCGAGCGTCCCGAAATCGGACCGGATCGCGAACCGGTAGAGGAAGCCTTTCACGGGGACGCGGCTGTCCACCGTGTAGCGCGGCCCTCGGAGGATCTCCGGCCCGACCAGGTCGGCCGCCTTCAGCACTGGCTCGGCCTCGTAATGTGTCTCCGCCCATGCCCCTGCCGCCAGCACGGTCACGGCCAGCAGCCCCAGCGCGGCCATCTTGCGCGTCATCGCAACTCCCTCCTCATGTCGGTTGGGGTCGGTTCATGGCGCGGAACCTAGCTGAGAGTCGGAGACCTCACAATTCGGAGAATCACGGAAGGGATCGGGACATTTCCGGAGGTCCTGCTTCACGTGACGCCCCCGACATCGCTCCCGATGCCCGAGCCTACGTAGCGCTCGCCCCGAAGCGCGGCACGCACCGCCGGCAGGAGCTCGCGTCCGGCGCGGTGCTTCGACACGCAGGCCAGCGCGCCCGCCGCGTAGCCGCGCTCGGCGAGCTCCGGATCGTTGTGCACCGTGGCGAGCACGACCCGGGTGGTCGGGCGGCTGGCCAGGATCGCCGCGGTGGCCGCGATGCCGTCCAGGCCCGGCATGACGATATCCGCGACCACCACGTCGGGCTGGAGAGCGTTCACGGCGCGGACCAGCGCGAGCCCGTCCGCTACCGTGGCCACGACGTCGAACTCGGTCGCGAGCAGGTTCCGCAGCTGCTCGGCGACACCCGCGTGGTCCTCTGCCAGCACGACCCGAGGTAGATCCACGAAGGCGACTGTAGGAACCGGCGCGCCGGGTGACAATTCGGAGAACCCCGGAGGCCATCCGGAAAACTTCGGAGATTCGCCGATGGGACCAAGGTCCTATGGATCCGGGCGCCCGTGAGGCGCGAGGCCCTGCACGATCGCGTAGCGGATCAGCTCGGCCGTCGTCTGGAATCCGAGTGTCTGCATGGCCTGGTACTTGTGGGTCTCGACAGTCCGTGGTGACATTCCGAGCGCGACCGCGATCTCCTTCATCGTCTTGCCCGTCGCGATGAGCGAGACGACCTCGCGCTGCCGCGGCGTGAGCGGCCCTCCGCCGGCGGCTTCGCCCTCCGACAGCGTGGCGAGGATATCGTCCGCGAGGTGCGGCGGCAGGTATCGCCCGCCCCGCAGGACGGTGCGGATGGCCGCGATGAGCTCCTTGCTGGCGGCGTGCTTCACCACGAAGCCGACCGCCCCGGCCCGGAGAGCCTGGGCCGCCGTCGCGGCGTCGGCGTGCATGGTCAGGACGATGACCTTGGCCTGGATCGCCGCGTGCTTGAGTCGGCGCAGCACCTCGATGCCGCTCAGCCCCGGCATGGTCATGTCGGTCACGATGACGTCCGGCCTGAGCCGCTGCGCTTCTGCGAGCAGGCGATCCCCATCCGGCACGGCGCCGACGAGGGAGAACTCGGTGCGGAGCAGCCCGGCGAGGCCCTCGAGGACGATCGTGTGGTCGTCGGCCAGCAGGATGGTCGGGCGGGTCACAGGGGCCAGGCCGCGCGACCGTTCACCGACCGGTCAGGCCAGCGGGACCAGCACATGAATCGTCGCACCTCGATGAGGCCCGGTGTCGATGATGAGCCGACCTCCGGCGAGGCGGACTCGCTCGTCGATGCTCAGCAGGCCCAGGCCGCCTCCGCCCCGCGCTTCCTCGAGGTCGAAGCCGCGCCCGTCGTCTCGAATGGTGAGGGCCAGATCCGGCCCCGTTCGCTCCAAGCTCACCCAGACGTGATCGGCCTTTGCATGTCGCCCCGCATTCTTCAATGCCTCCTGGGTGACCCGATACAGGCACAGGGCAATGTCGTCAGGTATCGTTCCGAGCTCATCCTTCGCGGAGCACACCACGGCGAGACCTTGCTCGCGCCGGAACTCCCGGCAATAGCTTCGCAACGCGGCGGCCAGGCCGGCGTACTGCAAGATGCCCGGATGCAGCTCGTGCGAGAGATGCCGGATCGCGCCGGCCAGCTCGACCGCGCGGCCCTGGAGCCGCGCGAATTCCTCGCGACGTCCTTCCGAGGTGCCGGCAGGGAGTCCGTCCTGGAGCGCGCTGAGCGCGATCGACAGGGCCGCCAGATCCTGGTTCACGCCGTCATGGAGCTCGCGCGCGATGCGTCGCCGCTCATCCTCCTCCGCGGTCATGAGCCGGCTCCCGAGATCCCGGATGTCCCGTGCGCTGTCACGGGCTGCGCGGTCGGCCCGCTGGCGGGCCAGGGCGCCGGCGAAGATGTCGGCCAGGAGCCGGAGACGCGGCATCAGCTCGTCCGGCCATCGCCGCTCCTCCCGCACCGTGCCGACTGACAGCGTCCCCACGACCACCCCACCATCGACTAGGGGCGCCACTGCCGTCGAGAGGGTCTGGAGCTTCTGAAGGCTCTGGAGGTCCGTTGAGGTCCCCGAGGGCGCCTCGGAGACAGGGAGCCGGACCACTTCTCCCTTGTGGATCTGCTCGAAGAGCCAGGGAAACTGACTCTGATCGGTCACCGTGACCATCGGCTGGACGCCGGGACGGCTCCATGAGTGCGTGACCCGCGCCTCGCCGGCCCGAGCATGGGACCAGAGCGTCGCCCGGTCCGTCTCCAGATCATCGACGATGCGACGGAGGCCGGCGGAAATCTCCCGATCGACCTCGGCAACCGGACAGGACGCAAGCGCCTGCGAGATGTTCGAGAGGAGGGTCTCGAACCGCAGTCGCTCCCTGAGGTTGTGTTGCGCGCGGCGGCGCTGCGCGCGCTGCACCAGCAGGGTCGTGATCAGCCCGCTCTGGAGGAGGATCAATCCCGCCGCCGCGATCACGTACCCGCGGTACCGCTGCCATAGCGATGGCTCCTGGAATCGAACGACACTTCCCGCGGGCAGAAGACGACGGTCGATGCGCCACCGCGCCAACTGCCGGTCGTCGAAAACGGGGATCGTCGTGCCGGCGGTGGTAGGCGCCGGCCGCTCCCCTGCGATCACCCTCCGCGCCAGATCCGCAGCGACCCGGCCATGAGACTCGAAGTCCATCACGTGACCGCCCACGACCCCGCTGCCGACGACTCCGTCGGTGAGCGCGTAGACCGGGACGGTGGAAGCCGCGGCAATGCGTCGAGTCGCCTCGGTGGTGACGAAATCACGCCCGGTGCCATCCCGCAAGAATGGACCGGTGAGTACGACGGTATCCTTCGAGAGCGCGGCGACGGCGTCGAGGATGTCCTCCAATCTCCAGTCGACCAGGTAGCGAATCTCGACGGCACCGCCGACGTCCGCCAGCTGCTCCCGGGCCGACTCCAGCCACAGCCGCTCGGCTACCGACGATCCCACGAGCACGATCGCGCGCCGTGTGCCGGGGTGCAGACGACGGGCCAGATCCAGAGTGTTCCGCCAGCCCCGCTGGCGCCACGTGCCGGTGACACCAGACCCGGGTGAGAGATCAGCGAACGCGGACGCCTCGACCGCGACGAGCACCACTGGCGCGCGCGGGAAGAGCCCGTCCCGTATCTGAAGGGCCAACGGAACGGTCAGCTGCCCCTGCGATACGATCACATCGATCCGACGATTCTGATACTTGAGCCGAAGAAGCTCCCATAGCTCGGACCGTGGCATGTCGCCCTGAAACGCATTCAGGTCCAGGAACTCGGTGTAGAAGTAGATCCGCTCCGGCAAGCCGGTCGCGAGCGTCGATCGGAAAGCCTGATCCACGTTCACGACCGACGGGATCAGACGGGATTCCGAGTAGAGGAGCAGGATGCGGTGGGTCGGTTCGTCCGCCGACGGCACTGCTGGTTGGCCCCACGTCGGAGACGCGGGAGCCAGCAGCGCCAGCGCCAGCCCTACCCGGAACGCCGCTCGGCCAGGAGAGACGCAGCGGGTTCCGGGCCGTATCATCACGGTCGGCCCTCTGTCGGGCGTGGTCGGCTCATCCTCGTATGCCTCTGCGCACAGTGGGGCATGGCGACTGTGCCAGCGGCTAGGTCTCCACGTCCATAGGACCTTGGTCCTACCGCGCGAAGACCGGCCCCGGCCCACGGAATTCCGGTGGCCTCCGTGATATCGTCACCGGGCATCGTGGGACCGGATCGTGACACGAGTGTGACGTAGAGGGAGAAATGGGCCGGAAGAGAAGACCGCGGAGGAGGCATGCCGGCCCAGGCGCCGCGTCCTCACCACCACCGGCCGCGCCCACGGACCGCGCCGTGTCGGCCCCGAGGTCGTACAGACCGGGACCGTTCGCTTTGCTTGCCGGGATGTCGCTCGTGCTTCTCGTGTCACTCGGAGCCTGGTGGTGGCGGTCGGCACATCCGACGCCGACGTGGCTCGGCGGAGGTGCACCGTCGGGGCCGGTCGCCGCCACCTACGTCGGGCGTCGGGTCTGCGGCCAGTGCCACGCGCAGATCGAGCAGCGCTGGCGCGGATCTCATCACGATCTGGCCATGCAGCCGCCGACCGATGCGAGTGCGGCCGGCGACTTCAACGACGCGCGCTTCACCTACGCGGGGGTCACCTCGACCTTTTCCCGGCGCGACGGCAAGCTCGTGGTGCGCACCGACGGCCCCGATGGTCGAATCGCCGACTACGAGGTCAAGTACACGTTCGGGATCTCTCCGCTCCAGCAGTACCTCGTCGAGCTGCCGGGCGGGCGCCTGCAGGCGCTCGGCATCGCCTGGGACACCCGGCCTCGGGCGCAGGGCGGGCAGCGCTGGTTTCATCTCTACCCGGGTCAGAACGTCACGTACGCAGACGAGCTGCACTGGACGCGGCCCAGCCAGAACTGGAACTACATGTGCGCCGAGTGCCACTCAACCGGTGTCCGGAAGAACTACGATCCGAAGAGTCGAAGCTTTGCCACCGCATACGCGGAGGTCAACGTCGCCTGTGAGGCCTGCCACGGGCCCGGCTCGAACCACGTCGGGTGGGCCCAGAAGGAGACGGGGCGCACGGACGAGGCGACAAAGGGGCTCATGGTCACGCTCGCCGATCGCCGTGGGGTCACGTGGACGATCAACGCGGAGACGGGGAATGCGCAACGCACCCCGGCGACCCGTGCGGGCCACGAGGTCGAGATGTGCGGCCGCTGCCATGCGCGCCGCGGTCAGTTCTCCGAGGAGGAGACGTCGCGTCATTTCCTGGGCGAGACCCACCGGGTGGCGCTGCTCGAGGATCGCCTCTACTACCCGGACGGGCAGATCCGCGACGAGGTGTACGAGTACGGCTCGTTCCGCCAGAGCAAGATGTTCCATCGCGGGGTGACGTGCTCGGACTGCCACGATCCGCACAGCGGCACGCTGCGCGCTCCCGGCAGCCAAGTATGCCTCGGCTGCCACTCAGCACAGAAGTACACGTCGACCACCCATCACTTCCACCCGCCGGGCTCGCGCGGCGCCGACTGCCTCGGCTGCCACATGCCGACCACCACCTACATGGTGGTGGACCCGCGCCACGACCACTCCTTCCGCGTGCCGCGCCCGGATCTGTCGATCACGCTCGGGGTGCCCAACGCGTGCACCCGGTGTCATGCCGATCGGGCGGCCGCGTGGGCGGCGAAGCAGGTGGAAGCGTGGTACGGCCACACCCCGCGCGGATACCAGCGCTACGCCGAGGCGCTGGGCGCGAGCGCGAGCGGCGCGCCCGGATCAGGCGGGCTGCTCGAAGCGGTCGCTCGCGACGGCGATCAGCCGGCCATCGCGCGGGCGAGCGCCATCGCGCGCCTGACGCCCGCCTCGAGCCCCGGGGCCGGCGACCTGCTTCGCTCGGCCCTGCAAGACAAGGATCCGCTCGTGCGGCGCGCGGCGGCCGGCGCCCTGGAGAGCGTCGAACCCGCGCAACGAGGCGAGCGGCTGGCTCCCCTGCTCGACGACCCCGTGCGGGCGGTGCGCATGGAGGCAGCCCGCCTGCTCGCCGGCGCTCCACGCGAGCGCCTGACCGAAGTCCAGCGCGGAGCCCTCGACCGCGCGTACGCCGAGTACGTCGCGGCCGAGCGGTTCAACGCCGATCGCCCCGAGTCGCACCTCAACCTGGCCCTCGTCTTCGCGGCCCAGCGGCGGGTGGCGGAGGCCGAGGCCGAGATGCGTACCGCCCTCGAGGTGGACCCGCGCTTCGTGCCGGCCGCGGTGAACCTCGCCGATCTCTACCGGGCGACCGGACGAGACCCGGACGGCGAGCGCGTGCTCCGCGACCTGCTCGCGCGCGACCCGCGAAGCGCGCCGGCGCACCACGCGCTCGGGCTGCTACTCGTACGGCAGAAGCGACAGGCCGACGCCCTGCGCGAGCTGGAGACGGCGGCGCGGCTGGCCCCGGATAGTTCCCGCTACGCCTACGTCTACGCGGTCGGTCTGGACGGGGCGGGACGGCGCGCGCAGGCAATCGAGGTGCTGGAGCGGAGCCTCGGCCGGCATCCGTATGACCGCGACACGCTGGCCGCGCTCGTGGCCTTCACGCGCGAGACGGGCGGCCCACGCCGCGCACTCGAGTACGCCCGCCGGCTCGCCGTGCTCGAGCCCGGCAGCGCCGAGGCGGAGCAGCTCGTCGAGCGGCTCGAGGCTGAAGCCTCGCGCTGACTCTTACTCGAACGCGAAGATCTTGTTCCAGTCGGCCTTCATGTCCACGACCGTCCAGCCGCGGCGCTTCGCCTCGTCCAGCGCCTTGTCCAGCCGGCCCACGTGGGACTGCCGGTCGTAGGCCCACTCCCGCACCGCGTCGGTGTGGTGTACCAGCCCCATGAACCGCGCGCCGTCGCCGGCCGCGGTCCACTGGAGCATCTGCTGGTCCCCGTCCGAGTTGCCGAAGGCCAGCACCGGCCGCCGGCCGATGAACTTCTGGATGCCCACCGGCTTGCCGGGGCCGTCGTCGACGAAGTCGACCTTCGGCTGGCGCAGCAAGAAGGGCTTGCCGTCAGGGCCCTGCTTGAACACGGTCTCGAAGCTCGTGCCCACTACCTGTTCGGGTGGGATTCCGTAGGTGCGCTCCGTCCACGGCCGCATGAACTCGACGGTGCCGCCGGACACGATGTAGGTCTTGAAGCCATTGGCGCGCAGGTACGCGAGCAACTCGATCATCGGCCGGTAGACCAGGTCGGTATGGGGCCGCCTGAACCGCGGATGCTGCGCGGTGGCAAACCAGTCCACGACGTTCCGGGTGAACTCCTCGGTGGTCATGCCGGTGTGCGTGGCGAGCAGGAGCTGGATCAGCCCCTTCTGGCCGCTCGCGGCCAAGGCCTTCATGTCGCCCTCGAGCACTGCCTTGAACGGCTGCTGGGTCTTCCACTCCGGGTGCTTCGGCGCCAGCGCTCGGACGCGATCGAACGCGAAGGCGAACTGAAAATAGATCGGCTGCTCGGACCAGAGCGTCCCGTCGTTGTCGAAAGTCGCGATGCGCAGATCGGGTGCCACGAATCGGGCATCGCCCCGGTCGGTGATCGCCTGGACGAAGCCGACGATGCTCTGCTTGGCCGAGCCGTCGTTCCAGGAGGGCAGCGGATCGGTCTGGGCTGAAGCGACGCCGACGAGGATCGCGAGCGCGATGAGGACGACGGCGGCCCGCACCACGGCCAACCGCGTTCGGTCGACGATGCGGCGGCGCATGTCGCCATCTTCGACCCGCTCGGGGGCCGTTGCCATAGGACTTAGGTCCTACGGACAGGGTGCTGGTGGCTCGATCAGTTGGCCGGGATGGTGAGCACCGGCGCCGGCGCCTTCTCACCGGTATCGGCCAGCGTCATCAGGATCAAGAGGAACGTGAACACACCCTTCGATCGGAGATCGCGGTTGTCGATCCAGTACCAGAAGTCCCCGTAACGGATCGCCGCGAAGGCGTCGGTCGGCTTGGACGTCCCGCTCATGATGTGCAGGAGCGGCGGAATGGTCTCCTGGTCGTTCGCCGGCGGCTGAAGCACCGGAAACGCGCGGCCGTCCTGCGCGTGCTCCGCGGGTATCGTCACGGTCGCGGACAGCTCGAGGAGAATCTGCATCCCCGAGCGGGTCTGGATCGCGATCGTATCGTCACGGTCGGTCGCTTGCCCATAGACGATCCGGAAATCGGACTTGTCTGGATTGAGGCCGAGGAGCTTCCGGACGAGAGCCCGATCGGCCAGCACTTCTGGAGGCGCGTTCTTCTTCGGAAAGCTCATGATGAGCCCCTCGGTCTTCGTCTCCCGATCCCGCTCGGCGTGAAACGCGATGGCACCGGACTCCTGGATGCGCCAGATGGCGCGGACTAGCTGCGCGAATTCGGGATCCATCAATCGTCCACGGCCGCCGGCCCGGCCATTGGAGATCCCGTTCACGGACTGGACCGCCACCGTCAGCAGGAGGTCCGCCCGGTATCCGGCTTCGATCAGCTCCATGAGGCGGATCGGCGGGATCGGCGTCATCAAGGTGCGGATGAAGCTGGAGCCGGTGAGCGGCACGTAGGTCACGGTGGGCCGGTCCGTGTACTGGCCCTGCGCGCCCAGCCCGATGCTGCTATTGGGCACGCCGGGTACGATGGTGCTGGAGTTGAAGACGCTCCCGGCGGCCGAGAACGAGCTCTGCAGCTGGTAGCTGCTCACGATCTGCCCCACGTCCACGAAGATCGGCGTGTCGGCGTAGCGGAGCTTGACGATGTTGAGCAGTGTCTGCTGCTTCCAGGAATTGGCCACCGCGGAGGTGTACTCGAGCCGGTCGCGATCCAGGGTGACCGATCCGTAGCTCGCGCAGCCGGCGAGGAGGCCCGCGCCCACCAGGAGCATCAGCGACCAGACGCGTGAGTCACCGCGTCGCGGTCGAAGCGCCTCCGGTGAGCGCAGGCGGTTCCGGCGCACCTACGGCAGCGTGCAGCGGCCGAAGATGGCGAAGAGCCCGTCGTCCTCGACCACCGAGCTGCCGAAGATGCCGCTATCCGAGGCGATCACGATATTCCACGCCTTGCCGTTCTCGGCCCCCTGGAGCATGAGCTGGTTGTCCACGATCGCGGAGGACTTGATCGGGGTCTTGCGTCCCGCGGTATCGTTGTCGGTGAGCAGCTTGCCGGGCACGTCGACCCGAACGAAGCCTGGCAGGTTGTTGCCCTCTTGCGGCGCACTACGCTCGCAGTTGCCGTCCTTGGTGCACTCGCTCACCGCGGTGACCGCGCACAGCATGGGCTTGGAGCCGTCGTACTTGCCGGCGGCCGAGGCCGGAGCCGCCAGGGCCACCCCGCCCAGCGCGAGGACCAGACCCGTCACCTGAAATCGGTTCATCGTCGATCTCCTCATGGCTAGTTGACCTGGTAGCCTTTCGCGCCGAGGCACGAGGCCAGGGCGCGCTTGTAGTTCTCGCTCTGGACCGCCTGCGCCTGCTGGTTCTGGGCCGCCACGGCCTCTTGCTGCCGCATCTGATCGCGCCGGCGCATGCCGCCGACCATGGCGCCGGTCGCCGCGCCGATGGCCGCG
This sequence comes from Candidatus Methylomirabilota bacterium, assembly GCA_035315345.1. NCBI lineage: Bacteria > Methylomirabilota (SeqCode) > Candidatus Methylomirabilota bacterium. The sequence continues at coordinate 44,262 of DATFYA010000045.1, read as the reverse complement.
CCCTTGCCCGCGTCGCCACCTATCGCGCCGCCGACCGCGCCGACCGCGGCGCCGCGCGCCGCGCCGCGCCCCGCGCCGGTCGTGGGCGGGGGCGGGGCCGCCATCTGCGGGGCCGCGTTGGGCCCACCGGTCTGCTGGCTGGCCCATCCCTGACACTCGTTCGTGTCCTGAGACTGCTGCTGGGGACTCTGTCCCTTCTGCGGATACACAAAGACTTGCTGGCCCCACGCGCTGCCCGACGCGATCAGCAGCGCGCCGGTCACCATCCAGCCCTTCACCATCACGGATCTCGTCTGGATCATTGGTGCTCCTCCTGTTCGGGAATTCAGCGGTTCTCGTGCAAAGGACCACCGGGGTTCACCCCGGCGTGCAACCGGAGAATGCGCCGCACCTCCTCGATGGTGTGGGGATTCCCCTGGGTGGAGTGGCTGGACTTCACGACCAGCTCCGACTCCACCGGCTCGATGTGCGCGCTCGAGTACTTCACCACCCCGTCGTCGCCGTCCGCGACCGGGCCATCTCCCTCGACCGCCACGATGGAGTTGACGGTGACCGACGAGGCCACGGGAATCTTCTGCAGGGCCTGGATGAAGCGGTTCCGGGGGGACATGTTGTCGACGGCGGAAGGGATGACCCTCGCGGTCTGGTCATTGCGAGCCAGATCCGCCGCGGCCTCGGTGAGCACCACCGGGATGCTGAGCATTCGTCGCGTGAGGTTGGCGATGAAGTTGCGCCCGGCGACGAAGCTGCCCCGATGGGGCGTACAGATGAAGACGACCCGCGAGACCTCCGGCAGCGGCTCGACGAACAGCGCGGCGCGGAGCAGCTCGCGGGTCTTGCTGGTGAGCACCAGTCGTTCGAGCGGTGTGGCGCTCGCTTGTTTCCAGAGCTGATCGCCGCTGTTGACCGCCTGCATCTTGACCAGGAGGCCGCCCTGACTGTGCCCGATCAGCACCATTTTCCGCATCGCCGGGTCCTTCCCGTCCGGATCGAGGCGAGCGACCGCGCCGGTGAGCGCCTCGCGCAGCCGCAGCGCGGAGAGGGCGACGGGATTGCCGGAGTCGTACTGGAAGAACCAGAACTGATACCGGCTCCGGATCTCCGGGTCTGCGAGCAGGCGATTGTACATCTCGGCCCAGCGGACCACGCTGGACGCGGTGCCGTGCACGAACACGACCGGGATCAGGCCGGGCCGATACGGCGTGGTCGAAACGAGCGGCGGCCGATCCCGGAGGGCGCCCGAGAGACGCCCCAGGAACCCGAACATCTCCACTTCCATGATCGGCAACCCGGTGAACGTCAGGGCCAGGGCCGCCGACGGCTGGCTCTCGAGCGGCACCTGCTCGCCCGCGATCTCGACCGACTCGCCGTCCCAGGCCAGATGGAGCTCGAGCCGGCCCGCCAGCGGCTTGCCCGCCATCAAGGCGCGTCGCGCCTCCGAGATCCTGAGCAGGGCAGTCAGCGGAACCTGCATCCGAGGTGCGACCATGTCCCGGCCCGGCTTCGAGGCGTCGACGGGCCGGCTCAGGGCGGCCAAGGGCGCGCCCAGGCCCGGCCACCGATACCGCATCGCGAGCCCGTACAGATCCAGCTCCACGAGCGGGGTGAACTGATACAGCTCCCGATCCCCGGCTCGGAGGTTGGCGGGATCGAACGCCACGTCGATCTTGCCGAACGGCAGATCGAACGCGCCGCCGCGCGGAACGACCGTCGAGCCGTCCTCTGAGAGGAACGCGGTCATCAGGGCCCAGTTGTACAGATCCGCCGCGATGCGCAGACGCGGGTCGAAGCGCCCGGGTTCGGCTCCGCTGCCCTCGGGGAAGAGGAACGCGTACGCGTAGACGGCGGCGGCCAGCTCGTAGCTCGGCTTGCCGACCGTCTGGCCGTGCAGGAACGACAGCTCGGCCAGCGCGAAGAGCAGGTCTGGATCGCCGCCGGCCGCAACCATCGCCTTGTGAAGCGCGGCCAGAACCTCCTCGGGCCGCTCCTCGAACTCCTGGTACATGCCCTGCTCGAACAGGACGTTGCGCGTCTGCCAGGTCGGGTCGCCGGTGGTGGTGGCGCTCCGGCCAAGCTCGCGGAGCACGACCTTGGGATCGCTGCGGGTGGTGCCCACCGGGCCGGCACACGCGGCCAGCACGAGGCCAACCCCCAGGCTCATGGCCAGCCGCGAGAGCCCCGGGTGTAGGCGTGTCACGCGCGTCATGGCGACATCCTCGGCAGGCCCTCACGGATGCGCGCCGAGAACTGCAGATCGGCGTCGGCCGCCTGCGCCCGCGGGTTGATGTAACTCTTCGCCTTCAGCTCGGTGAACGGCAGGGAGTGATCGATCGCGCCGAGGTCGTAGGCCAGCTCGTCGAGATGGCCGTTCAGGAAGAGCTTCCAGCTCCACCACGAGCGCTCCTGGTACGGGCCGGCGATGCGCTGGATCGCGGTGGTGCAGTTCTCGGTGAGCGCGTTGTACCACTCCGGCTGCTCGCGCAGCCGGTTGATGGCGCGGACGTAGCTGAGCAGAAGGCGGCGGGCGTTGTCCGGGGAGGTATCGAATCGGTAGAGATAGACGTCCTCGCCCCGGCGGTCGCGGCGGTAGTTCGAGCGCAGGCGGATGACGTCACGCTCGTCGGCAACCACGTAGAACAGCTCGTACTGCCGGAAGAACCCGCGCACCGCCGAGTACTCCTCGCCCTTCTCCTTGCGGGTCTCGATGGAGATGGCCAGGTGCTGGCCGTCGTCGAAGGCCCAGCTCACGATGGTGTGGGCGATCCACGGCGAGCCCCAGTAGATGAGGAAGAGATCCAGAGCGCGCAGCTTCGAGAGGTCGAGGTCCCGGTCCTCGAGGCGCACCGTGTAGTCGGTCTCGGTGCGGTACGCCGCGTTGCGAACGTTGTGGAACAGGAGGTGGTCGCCGCGCACCTCGGCCCACGGCAGCGTGGCCACGTCGGGCTGCCAGTCCCGCGCATTGGACGGCCGGAGGGAGAGCCAGGCCAACAGCACCGCCACGAAGGCGACCGCGATCGCCAGCACCACCCGGCGGCGCGGGCGCACGAGCAGCACCGCGATCAGGGCCGCCACCGGGATGAGCAGCCCGAGCATGATTCGGAGCGAGTTCGGGCCCGGGGCGAGATCGAAGTAGGTGGCCAGAGCCATCCATCCGACCACCGCGCTGCACGCGAGCGCCAGCAGGATGCAGCCGAGCCACGAGAGGGGCCGGAAGCGCCTGGTACCGTCGGTCAACGCATCAGTCCGGTGCCGCGAGCGATCAAAACCGGACGTACATGCGTGCGCCGACCACGATGCCGGTGTCGATATCCTTCACCCCTCCGCCGCCCGAGCTGACCGTCTTCTTGATGACGGGATTGAGTATCTGCAGGTCGAGACTCGCGCTGAGCCACTGGGTCACCGCGGCATTGTAGTACATCTCCACCGTGTCCCCGGTACCCAGCCCGAGGTTGAAGGTGTCGCGCAGGAACGGCACGAAGTTCCCGCTGACCTCGGTGCGCGCCCAGCCGACTCCGAAGGAGTCATGCGGGCGTCCCGGCACCACGCCCTTGCCCCCGATGCCGGTGACGAAGCTGTACTTGATCGGGTTCGCCTTCCCGTCGGACGCGCCGAAGTTGAAGAACATCCCGATGCCACGGGTCTGATCGCCCCCGGGATGCCAGAAGTACTGATCAAACGAATAGTACACGAACCAGCTCGTGTCCTCGCGATTCGGGGGCTGAGTCGGAGTGAGCAGATCGGGCCGGAATCGCTGCAGGAATCGCGTCAGTGGAGGTCCCGGATCCGCGAGCCGGGGAAACCGCTCCTGCAACAGGAGCCTGGCGATGTTGGAGGGATCCTGCTCGAGCGAGAGGCGCGACTTGTTGCTCCACATGCCACCGAAGCCCTGATGTCCCACTAGGCCGAAGGGCTTGATCGTGAGCTTGGCGCCGGCGATGACCATCGCCCCGTCGTCGAACGCCTCGGAGATGTCGTTGTTCGTGATGGTGCCGCTCGGATCGACCGCCATCGCCGAGAGGATCAGGGCCTCCCACGGGATCACGACGACGCCCCCGCCGTAGGCCGAGAGCGGCATGAGCGCGGCCGTGATGGGAAAGGCCAGCGCCGTGTTCATGAACTGGGTGCGGTAGTTGCCCGCGAACTCGCCCTGGAAGCCGTCCACCAGGAAGATCTTGCCCGCGAACAGACCGAACTGGCGGCTCAGGAACTGCGTGAACGTCAGGTTCGTGAGGCCGCTGGTGTTGTTGTCGAGGTCGGGAATCATCGTGGCGACGTTCACCGGCACGAGAGCGCCGGAATCCTCGTTCACGCTGGTCCCGAAGCTGGTCTGGCCGGAAACCTTGAGGAAACCACCGGGCCAGAGCCCGAGCTTCTGCGTGTCCACGTTGAGGGTGTACTCGGCGTTGCCCCAGAACTCGGCCGCCGTGTTCTTGCCACCGCTCACGCCCTGCGGGGTGAGGAGCAGGTCGGTGTCGAGCACCACGCCCTTCTTGCCCAGGTCGTCGCGCAGGCCCCACCAGCTGCCGGTGAGCCGGGGCCGATCCCAGAAATCGCCGCCCCAGGTGGGCGGGATGTCGACCGGCTGCGCGCTCGAGACGCCCGGGGCGAAGGGCAAGAGCGAGCCGAGCAGCACACCCAAGGCGTGTCGCGTGGTCCGGCGGCGTCTCATCGCGCGTCTCCTCGTCCCCAGTGAATGCCCGCTCGAACCATCAGCGGCAACTCCTCGTGGTCATCGGCGAGCAAACCGGGCGGCCGGGCGAGACTGTCCGTCGATGAAGACGGGCCCGATCGCGAACCTACTCGGGCAGTCCGTTGATGATGTACATGGCGCCGATCAGATGCCCGGCGGTGCTCATGGATCCGAACCACTTCTCGAAGATCGGCACGACCTCCCGCGAGCGATACATGGCGGCGAGGGCCCGATTCACGGAGAGACGGAACGCGGGATCGCCCCGGCGCATCATGAGGCCGTAGGGCTCGTAGGAGAACATGTCGTCCACCAGCGAGAGCTTGGCCGGGTCCTTCGAGGTGCGGCCGATGCCGATCAGGATCACGCGGTCCGAGGCGTAGGCGTCGGCGGCGCCCGAATCCAGCGCGGCCACGCCGGCGGCGTGGTCCTTCACCGGCACCACCGTGGCGGTCACGGTGTGCCGCTTGAGCGCCTCGTCGAGGCTCTTCTCGGTCGTGGTGCCCGGGATGACCGCGACGCGCTTGCCGATCAGCGACATCACGCCCACGATGTTGGAGCTGTCGGTGACGAGCAGGCTCCCGCCGTCCACGAACGTCAGGAGGCTGAAGTCCACCTGCTCCTGGCGCTTCAGCGACGCGGTCGTCGAGCCGCACTCGAGATCCACCGTGCCGTTCATCACCGACGGCATCCGGTTCTCGACGGTGAGCTTGACCCATTTGGTCTGAAGACCCGGCAGCCCGAGCTCCTTGCCGACCGCCGCCGCCACTCGCGTGCAGAGATCCACCGAGTACCCGGCCGGCTTGCCGTCGTCGCCGACGAAGGAGAAGGGGCGCGAGGATTCCCGGTAGCCGAGCGCGATGGTGTTGGTGCGCTTGATCTTCTTGAGCGTCGGCTCCGGCTCGGCGGCGAGCGCGGGCGAGGCCAGCAGGAGGATCGTCAGGAGCAGGGTCAGGGCCCGGATCGTCATGGTCTCCCTCATGCCTTCTTCCAGGTGGAGTCGGGGTTGTACAGCTTCATCGCGCGCGCGACGGCGGCGGTGTCCGGGCCCAGGTCCTTCTCGTAGACGACGCCCTCGTGGTTGACGATGAACGTCATGACGCCCGAGTTGCCATACTGGGCCGGATAGGCCACCAGGGCGAAGCCGCCGATCATGTGGCCGTGCGCCACGTAGTCGTACGCCCCGTCCGACGCAGCCGGTCCCTGCGCGGTCAGGATGCGGTAGTAGTAGCCGTGGTAGGGGATCGGCGTGCGGCCGTCGGCCTTGCGATAGCCCTCACCTCGCGCCTGCGCGACCAGCGGACCCAGCGGGCTGAGCGGCTCGCCGGGCTTCGTGGGCCAGTAGAGGCCGTCCCGCTTTCCCGGCGTGCTGGCGAATCGTGCCGCGTACTCGCGCAGCCCGTCGGCATTGCGGTCCGCCGAGTAGTAGTCGCGCTGCGCGTCGACGTAGGCGAGGCACACCTGAATCACCTCCAGCTCGTTGCGCCCGATCCGGCGATTGAGGATCTCCTCCTTGCCCGCCTGGGTGTCGAAGCGCCACTCCGGCCCGTCCGGGACGAGCGGAATGGGAAACGGGAAGTCTTCCGTGCCCACGTGGAGCACCAGCTTGCCGCCGCCGGCCTCGATGCGGTGCGCCTCGTCGTACTCCGCGCCGAATCGCTGACCGGCGTTGCGATCGGCGATCGCATCCCCCGAGGACACGAGGCTTCGACCCTCCGCCCCCAGCACGTCGACCAGGGCCTTGCGATCGCCCGTCTTGATCGCATCCAGCAGCGCGGTCGTGGCCTGCTCCGGCGTCGTGAACCGCCGCTGCTTCGCATCGGCCGCGTCGCTTGGCGGCCCCGGCGACGAGGCCAGGATCAACACGAGCAGCAGACCGGCGATCCTGCCGATGTTCCTCATCGCCGTCCTCCTCCGCGACCGCCGCCGCCGCCCCCGCCGCCACGAGCGCCACCGCCGCCGCCGCCCCCGCTGAAGCCCCCCGACGGCCTCGTGGCGGCGTTGCGCGAGGAGCCCATGCTCTGGCGGCTCGACTGACCGCGATTGCTGAAGTTCTGTGCGGAGCCGCCGCCCTGCCCCATGCCCTGGAAAGCGCTGCCGCCACCGCCTCCGCCTCGGGCCTGGCCCCCACCACCGCCGCCGAATCCGCCCTCCGCTCGCCCGCCCGCGCCACCGCCTGCTCCGCCGCGATCACCACCCCCGGGCCGATCAGCCGTGGCCGGACGTTGCCCGCCCGCGCCGCCGCCCGGCCGGTCACCGCCGCCGGGTCGATCGCCACCACCGGGTCGGTCACCACCACCCGGTCGGTCAGCGGTCGCGGGACGCTCGCCACCCGCGCCGCCGCCCGGCCGGTCGCCGCCGGCGCCGCCCTGACCTCTTCCGCCGCCGACGTCCTGCCGCCCCTGGTCGGCGCGTCCGCGGAAGTCCTCCCGGGACTGGGCCGCCTGCCGATCGCCGCCGCGATTGTATTTCTGCTGGGTCGCCTGGTCCCGATACTGGGCGCCCTTGCGGTTCTCGGGGTTGTGCTGCCAGCTCTGGCTCTGCCGGTTCGTCTGCCGCTCGGTTCGCTTGGCGGCCACATCGGTCCGGTTCACGTTCTTCGTGAAGTTGTTGTTCTTGTTCACGTCGACGTCCACCTCGCCGCCGCCCCAGTTGCAATTGCCCCAGAGCGCGCCGCCCACGGCCACGCCGGCCGCGAAGGAGAACATCGCGGCGCCCGCCATGTAGCCCGGAGGATAGTAGGCGTACGGCGGATAGGCCGGATATGGCCAGGCCCCGTAGGCCGTGGTCGGGTTGTACGTGGGCACGTACACCACCTGCGGGTTGGTCGGGGCGATCGTGATGACCTGGGCCGGCTGCTGCTGCACGACCACCGTCGAGGATGAGGCCGGAGCAGGTTCCACCGTGACGGTTTGCTCGGGCGTGCTCTTGAGATTGCCCGAGGCCTGCGCGCGCTGCCGCAGGCGCTGGATCGAATCCAGCACGTCCTTCTGCTGCGCGAGGAACGCATCGCCGATCTTCTGTGTCCAGTCGAGCTTGCTGTCCATCATCGACAGCACCTGCGGGAACGTGACGAGGGACTTGACCGCGTCGTCCCAGTCGTACTGCTTGAGCGCCTCGTTCAGGGCATCGCCCTTGAGGCTCGCATTGTCCTTCATGAAGCGCGCGGCCTGCACGACCTCGAGCGGATAGGTCGCGGCCATCAGGACCTGCGCGATCAGCTGGTCCGGGTAGAGCGCGATCGGCGCCGTCAGCTGATCGAGCTGCTCGGCCGTGAACGGGTTGGCCTGCAGCGCGGGGGCGCCAGAGGGCGCGCTACCTGGCGGCGGGGCAGCGGGAGCCGGGCCGGCGGGAGGCGGCGGTGGCGTCTGAGCCGGTGCCAGCGGCGGCACGACCAGGAGAAGCACGGTCACCCAGGCAATGGTCTTGTCAGTCAGGCGCACGGCTCTCCTCCTCGGACACCCAAACCTTGTCTTTCACCGCGCGATTTTGAGGCGAGCAGCCCGGAAACGCCATAAGACTTTGGTCCCATAGCGGACCGATATGTCACCGTGCGCGGCCGGAGCGGCCATCGAAGGCGACCTCGGCGCTCTGATGACACCCCGACGGCCCCGAGAACCGTGCCACCGGCCGCGCCCCGAAACTCCCACCCTGGGCTGCCGTCCGGTGACACGGCGACCGGGCCGGAGGATCCGCAGGCGGCGGTCCCCGCGCCGGTCGAGAGCCGATTGTCGCCGGAGAAACCAGGCACCGCCATCGGACCTTGGTCTCATGACCGAGGCGCGCGCGCCTCGACAGCACCGACGAATACGTGGCCGACCGGCGCGGATTCTGTGCGACCTTGGTCCCATGGCAGTCCGACGCGGGGCGTGGTGAGATCGGCCAATGGCCTCCCGGCCGGTGCCGATGTCGAGCGGTCCGCCGAGGCTGGAGCAGCCGGTGCAGTGGGCGCTCGGCTTCCGCGCGATCCTGGCCCTGCTGTTCGGCCTGGCGGAGGGCGCGATGCTCCTCTTCGCCTTCTGGCTCCCGCGCATCACCGCGGCCCTCATGGCCACGTTCTTCGCCGGCTTCGCGCTCATCGACGGCCTCGTGGCCCTGTTTGCGGCCGCGTGGGGACTCACCCGAGGTGGCCGGTGGCGGCTGCTCGCGTGCAAGGGCCTGACGGGAGTCGTCGCGGGCGTCCTGGTGCTGTTCTTCGCGTGGTGGCTGAAGCCGCTGGTGGTTCTCGCCTGGTGGGCGATCATCACGGGCGTGCTGCAGGTGATCGAGGCCATGGTGTTACGGGGCAGCTGGCGCGGCCGGCCGCTGATCGTGGCCACCGCGGTGATCTCGCTGATCTTCGGGGTGCTGATCCTCGCGCGGCCGCCTCAGGACCTCATGACCCTGGCCCTGCACGTCGCCGCCTTCGGGCTGCTGCTGGGCATCCTGCGCGTGATCCTCGCCTTCCGCATCCAGAGCCCCGACCTGGTCTGACTCAGAACCCGACCAGGCGCTCGCTCACTCCCCACAGCCGCGCGGCCAGCGCCCGATCGTAGGACGCCGGGCTCGAGCGGCGCGCCCGCCGGCCCGCGAAGTATTGACCGGTCACCGTCGCCACCTCGGGCGCCGAGGCCAGGTACACCGACGTGGCCGCGCCGCTCGCCGGGCTGCGCAGGAGCGGGCGCGCGAGCCGCGAGAGGATGCGAATGAGGGACGGCCCACGGCTGGCGAACGCGGTGCCGACCAGGCCCGGGTGCAGGCAGTTCGCGGTCACCCCGGTGCCGTCCAGTCGTCGCGCCAGCTCGTAGGTGAACAGGACGTTGGCGAGCTTCGACTGCGCGTAGGCCTTCCAGCCGTCGTACGCCACCTCGCCCATGAGGTCGTCGAAGCGGATCGAGCCCCAGCGATGCGCCTCCGAGGAGACGTTGACCACGCGTGCGGGAGCGCTGGCCAGGAGCGTGGGCTGGAGCAGGCGCGTCAGCAGGAAGTACGCGAGGTGGTTCACCGCGAAGGTGTTCTCGAAGCCGTCCTCGGTGACGAGGCGGTCGCGCAGGGCCAGCCCGGCGTTGTTGACCAGGACGTCGATGCGCGGCAGCGCGGCCTGCAGCTCCGCGGCCACCGCCCGGATCGCCCGCTGCGACGACAGGTCGGCGACGAAGAGCGAGACCGCGTCGTGGCCGGCGCGGCGCCGGATCTCGGCGAGCGCGGCCTCGCCCCGGTCGCGCGTGCGGCAGACCATCGCGACGGTGGCGCCGCCCTTGGCGAGCGCGACCGCGGTCTCCTTGCCGATCCCCGAGGTCGCGCCGGTGACCACGCAGATCATCGGCGGAAGACGGCGTACGACGGGACCGGCGGGCGATCCGGGAACACGAGCCGGAAGGCGCGCGCCAGGGCCGCGCGCGCGGCGGGCCGGCCCCCCTTGACGTAGAAGTACCGCGAGGCCGCGCGGCACCCCAGGCGCGCCTTGAACATGTCGGCGGTCTGCCCCACCTCGATGCGCTCGGGGCCGCGGCGCAGGGCGTCGTCCAGCTGGTGGTACATCAGGTTGAAGTACAGATCGGCGTCGCGTGCGACGGAGTAGTCCATCCCGCAGAACAGGAAGTGGTGCACCCGGCCGTCCATCATCCCCCAGTTGAAGGCGACGATGCGCTCGCCGTCGGAGATCGCGGTGAGGCTGACCAGGCCGGGAAGCCGGCGCGTCAGCTCCCGGAAGAACTCGACGGGCAGCGTCTCGAGCTTCACGGTCGCCCGGGCGACGACGGCTTCGTAGAGGCGGTGCACGTCGGCGGTGTAGACGCGCCGGATCTCCTCGGGATCGCGCAGGTGGACGACGCGCAGCCCGGAGGCGCGGAACTTCCGCTCGGAGCGGCGGACGTCGCTGCGGTAGTGCGAGGTGAGCGCGGCGCAGTAGGCCGCGAAGTCGGCGAAGCGGCCGTCCAGCTCGTGCATCGGCGGGGACTCCGCGCGGCGGTAGCCCCGCGCCCGCAGCGGCGGGTCCAGGCGCGCCGCCGCCGATTCGTCGAACTCCTTCCAGACCACCAGCCAGGCTCCCTCGCGCGCGGCGGCCTGCTCGACCGCCTCGCCCAGCGCGTCGATCACCATCGCGGCGTCGGCCCCCGGCGCGATGGCGAGATGGCTCTGGCCCAGCGACACCGGGAGGCCCACGAAGAACGTCCGCAGCAGCCCGAGCCGCGGCAGCGCGAAACGAATGCCGCGCACGACGGACTGCACGCCGGGCCCGGCCAGCGTGGTGACGTCGACCGGGAACGAGCAGAGCGAGGCCCACGCCTGCGGGCGCGTCGCCTCGTCGTACACGAGCGCGTGGAAGAAGCGCGCCTGCCCGCGGAACGCGTGCTCGACCGCGCCGAGGAACCGCGAGTCCATGAACACGTGGCCCGCGATCTCACGGCCCGTCGCCCAGTCCGCCGCGGGCAGATCGCCGGCACTGTCGACGAGGCGGACGTGGTAGCGGGCCGTCCCCGCCGCGCGGGCGGGCGCATCGGGGAGCGCGGGGGCGGCCGGCCGCGCGGGCGGCGCGGCCACCTCAGGCAGTCCGCGGCCGCTGGTGCTGCGAGGACCCGAGGCCCATCAAGCGTGCGGCGGAGGTGTTCGCGCCGACGTCGCCCACCGTGAAGCCGTGCTTCTCCGCCATCGCCATCGCGTGCCGGACGCTCTCGGCGGTCACCGGTCCGATCGACGTGGCCTTCCACGTCCCCTCGAGGCCCATGAGCAGGGTCTCGGCCATGCAGGCGAACACGTGCCCGGGCGGGAGCGGGACCCCGCCGACCGAGAAGTGCGTGTCCAGCGGCAGCCGCACCACGCCGCCGGTCACCACCAGCACGTCGGGCCGCTCGGCCGCGACCGCGTCGGACACGTCGGCGGGCAGCGAGATGTCGCAGATCACCGCGGGGCCGCGGCCGAGGTGACGCGGGTGGATGAGCGGCTCCGGGGTGTTCGACGCCGACACGATGAGCGGGCAGCCGGTCAGCGCGGCGAGATCGTCCACCACCCGGACGACGCGGCCGGGGGCGGCGGCCTCCACCGCGGCCACGATGGGGGCAATCTTCGGGGAGCGCAGGTTCCGCACCACCAGCACGACCTCACGCACCTCGGGGGCCATCAGCACCGCGTAGGTGCTCGCGATGTTGCCGGCCGCCCCCACCACCGCGAGCCGGCTCGCGGCCGGATCGATGCCGCGCCGGCGCGCGGCCTCGCGCAGCGCGGCCACGCCCATGCCGACGGTCAGCGCGTTTCCGGTGGTCAGCGCGACGCCGTTCGTGCGGACGCGCCGGCAGTTCGCGGTCACGATCGAGGTGTAGCCGCCGAACCCGACCGCGCTGCAGCCGGCGTCCTTCGCGACCTGGACCGCCGCCTCGATCTTCTCGGCGATCCAGCGGGAGTTCTTCGCGTCCCGCGCGCGGGCGAACTGCCGCGACGTGATGTCGAGCCCGACGAAGCTCAGGTGGACCTCCTCGCCGGTCAGCGAGCGGACGTGGATGCGATCGAAGACCATCGGGTCCACGATGGGCGCGGTCCGATCGAGGTACTCCTCGAGCCCGGCCGGGGAGAAGGATCGATACGAGGGATCCACCATGGTCACGTGCTCGTCGAGCAGCAGATGGCCGATGAAGCCGACCCGCCGCGCGGTGCGCGGGTCCTCCTGGACATCCGGACGGGGCGCGACCGGGCCCTCCGTCGTCGCGCCGCCCATGAAGCCCACGGTGTGCCCGGCGATCGCGGCCACGTTCTCGGCGCGCAGCAGCGCGCACAGCTCCTCGACGCCCCGCACGAACCGGGCGAGCGCCTCCTCGCTGACGTAGGCCGAGGGCTCGAGCCGCAGGGTCCTCGGATCGCCGAGGGTCGGGGCCACCCGCACGCGATGGACGTTCAGCAGGTAGGCCGACGCGACGTAGCCGAGGTAGCTCTGGCGCGAGAGCATCCGCAGGCTGTACGACCTCGCGTCGGCGTGGTCGTGCAGCTCGAACCCCACCATGAGCCCGAACCCGCGAACGTCCTTCACCTGGTCGGGGAAGCGCGCCTGGACTCCACGCAGCGCGGCGAGCAGGAACGCGCCGCGGGCCCGGCAGCGGGCGGGCAGGTCGTCGCGGTCGATGAGGCGGAGGGCCTCGAGCGCGATCGCGCAGGCGTACTCGTCCTCCGCGAAGGTCGAGGTGTGGCGGAGCGAGAACTCGTTCACGAAGCGGCTCCGCCGGACGAGGAGTGCGCCGATCTTGGCGATGCCGCCGCCCAGCGACTTCGAGAGGCAGAGATAGTCCGCCGCGAGCCCGAGGGTTTCGGACGCGAGGAACGTGCCGGTGCGACCCATGCCGCTCTGGATCTCGTCGACGATGATGGGGACGCCGGCCGGAGGGCAGGTCGCCATCACCCACTCCACGAACGCCGACGGCAGCTGCCGGATGCCTCCCTCTCCGGCCACCGGCTCCAGCAGGATCGCCGAGACCGAATCGATCTCGGCCGCCGCCGCCTTCCAGTCCTCGGGATCGTGGGGATCGAGGAAGCGCACCTGCGGGCCGCGCCCCTGATAGGGCTCGCGATAGGACCACGTGAACTGGATCGATCCCAGCGTCTTGCCGTGAAACGCGCCGCGCACCGCCCACAGCGTCGGCCGCGGGCGCTCCAGCAGGGCGTGCTTGATCGCGGCCTCGACGCTCTCGGTCCCCGAGTTGGTCAGGGTCACCACGTAGTCGCCGAGCCGCCGGCAGAGCGCCTCGGCGAGGCGGGCCGCGCCGGCGCGGATCGAGGCCTGCGCCTGGAAGGGAACCTGCTGGTCGAAGCAGTGGCGGGCGGCGGCCACCAGGTCTGGATGGTGGTGGCCGAACAGGTTCGCCCCGTAGCCGCCCACCAGATCGACGACGGGGACGAGCAGCCCGTCGCGCCGCATCCAGATGGTGTCGCCCTGCGCGCGCTCGTAGACCGCATCGAGCCCGATGGCGGAGAGCAGCGGCACGACGCCGGGACGGCAGAAATGACCGTAGGCGTCGACCGGATCGCGGGAGCCCTCGTCGTGCTCGCGTTCGACGATCGCCGGATCCGGAGCCGATCCGTTCGCCGAGCCCGCGCGCGCGGAGATCACGCGCAGCTTTCCCGTCCTGCGCCGGGGCGCGGGCGTTCCGGTCACATCGGGAGGTGGCATCGCGCTCCTTGTCGCGTTCTGGGTGCCGACGTCAGGTACGAGCATGGAATATGAACGGAGTTTCCGATACTGTCAATTTTTCCAGGTCACGGTGAGAGCCGCTTCACGAAGATCCGATAGGTCTTGTAGTGGCGGCCTCCCGCCTTCTTGATCGTGCGGTTCATGAGAACGTTATCCTCCAGCACCCACGACAGCTCGGCGCGCGCGATGCCGTCCCGCGCAGCTCGCCGGTGGATCTCGCGGATGAGCACCGCCTCGAGGCCCCGCCGGCGGTACTCGGCGACAACGCCGAGCAAAATCACGCGGATGCAGCTGACGCGCCGCAATCCTCGCAGGAGCTGGAAGACGGCCAGCGGGGTGAGCCGGCCCTTGAGGCGGATGAGGATCTCGTTGACGTCCGGGACCGCCAGACCGAAGGCCACCGGCTCGAACGCCTCGCCGCGACGGGCCTCGACGAAGAGGGCGAATCGCGGGTCGATGATCTGCTTGAGCGTCCGGGCCCGCCAGGCGATCTCGGCGGGATCGAGCGGCATGAAGCCCCAGTTCCGCTCCCACGCCGAGTTGTAGATGCGCTGCACGATCAGGACCTCGTCGTCGAAGCGGCGCAGGTCCACGCGGCGAAGCCGGAAGTCGTCGCTCGCCTCGATCGCGTCGGCGATGCGGGCGATCGGCGGTCGCACCTCCTGGCTCGACAGGAACTCGTAGGCCAGCAGGTCCTGCTCCTTCCCATAGCCGGCCTGCTCCAGCAGCCGTGCGTGATACGGCGGGTTGTACGGCATCTGGACGACCGGCGGCGAGTCGAAGCCCTCCACCAGGCAGCCGCACTCGTCGTCCATGGACGGGCTGATCGGGCCGCGGATCGCGGCCAGCCCGCGCTCGCGCGCCCACCGCTCGGCGGCACCCAGCAGCGCGCCCGCGCACGCCGAATCGTCGACGGATTCGAAGAAGCCGAAGACGCCGGTCCGCTCCGGCGGCATCGGGTCCTGCCGGCGATCGTGAGCCGCGGCGATCCGCCCCACGATCTCGCGCCCGCGGCGCGCGACGAACAGGGCGATCTCGGCGTGGCGGTGCCAGGGATTGATCGCCGGATCGAGCAGCCGATGAACGTCGCGGCGCAGTGGAGGAACGTACCGGGGATCGCCGCGGTAGAGACGGGCCGGCACCGCGATGAACCGGCGACGGTGGGCGCGCCGCGACGGGTCCAGCGCGATCACCTCCACCGGTGAGGTCATGCGTGAGCCGATCCGCCCGGGGCCGAGGCGTCGAGGATCCGCATCCACGCGGGCGACGGCACGCGGTGACGATCGTAGAAGCGCTCCAGGCGCTTTCGCGCGGGTCGGCCTCTCCGGAGGCCGAGGAAGTCGGCGGCGTCGCCGCCGCGGAACGCCGAGCCGCCGCGGTCCGCGTCGACACGCTGGATCTCGCGCGCGCTCCCCTCGAGCGAGCGGCGCATCCAGTCGATGCCGTGCATGAGCGGTGCGCCGGCGCCGGACTCGGCGAAGGCGGGCGCGGCCGCGCGGCGCATCCCGAGCCGGAGACCCGGGTGACGGACGAGGAGGGCCGCCGTCCGAGCGGGCGAGGTGGCCGGCGTCACGACGGCCACCTCCTCGCGCGCGCACCAGTCGAGCAGCGCGTGGAGCGGACGATCGTTCGGGACCGCGGCGAGGGCGAGCGGCGCGGCGAGCGTCACGCCCGCGAAGCCGCGATGCTCCACCGCATCCCGGACGAAGGCGAGCGCCTCGCGCGCGTCGGCCGGCTCGCCCGGATCGACGGGAAGCAGCGGATGCAACTGCCCGCCGCACAGGCGCACGAGGCGGGCGATCGCGATCAGCTGGTCGCGCCGCGACGTCGGCGGCGCGCTGCGGCGCGGCTCGCCGTCGAACACGGCCACCGTCGGCACGACGAGATCGGCGAGGCCGGCGCCCGGCTGGAGCAGGTCCCGGACGGTCAGGTAGCGATGGTACGTGTAGCGGCGGAAGGCGGCCAGCGGGCGGATCGCGAGCAGCGCGCGCTCGGGGCCGTCGGCGCCGAGCAGGAAGTCGACATCGCGCGGCTCGAGCGCGCCCGCGCCGGCGATCCGCGCGAGACGCGCCGCGGCCTGGCCGCCCAATTCGGCGCGCGCGCGGGGCATCAGCCGATCGAGGTAGAGGCGGAAGAACTCGGTGCCCGGCAGCACGACCGGAAGCGCGTCGCGGAATCGCCGGTCGGCCGCTTCCAGATCGGCGCGGATCGGGGCGTCGTCGCGGTCCGCGAGCGCGGGCCCGCGTCGCCGCGCCAGCTCGTCCAGGCGCCAGGTCTCGTCGGCGCCGGACGGGGCCAGGGCCCACGCGAGCGCCTGGGCGAGGTCCGCGCCGGCGCGAATGAGGTCGGCGTGCTCGGGATGGGCCGGCGCGATCACCCGATCGAAGAGGCGGGCGAGCTGCACGTCCTGGCCGTTGAACAGCCGGCTGTGCACGTCGATCCGGATGCCGCCCGCCGCCTCGTCCACCGACGTCGCTCCGGGCGATCGCCGCGACGCCGGGGCCAGCCCCGGCGCGCCGAGCCCCAGCACGCTCAGGCCACCGAGACCGGCCAGGAGGAATCGGCGCCGAGACAGCGCGGCCTCGGCTCGCGGCCGGGCGCTCGAACCGGACGGGCCCGTCACGTCGGCCTCAATCGTCGGCGACGTGCCCGGCCGCGAGATCGGCCATCGCCATCACCGTCCAGTGCGGGTTCACGCCGAGGCTGGTCGGGAACACGCTGGCGTCGACCACGTAGAGATCGCGGGTGTGATGCACGCGGAAATCGGGCCGGACGACACCGCGCGCATCCGCGGACAGGCAGTTGCCACCCTGCGGGTGGGCGGTGCTGATCTGGATGTCGCCGAAGGAGTCGAGCGCCGCGATGCGCGCGCGGTAGGTCTCCGGAGTCAGACTCCAGTCGCGCAGGGTGTTGACGAGCACGCGCCGCGGCGACGGAGTGGAGGCGAAGAACAGCTCGCAGGTTCGCGTCAGGCCCCGCTTGAGCCGATCGAGGTCCTCGCTCCCCAGCCGGATCCAGATCTGCTCGGGGTCGAAGCGCGCGTCGACCTTCGAGCCCGCGGTCGAGCCGACGAGCGGCGAGGCGCACGCGTAGTGGGCGTAGCGCTCCAGGTTGGCCTGCAGGTCGTCCATCCAGCCCGGGAGGGCGAGGGACTGGGTCGCGGGCGGGCTGAACCACGTCTCGATCACGAAGCCGTCGCGGGGCAGATCCTCGACGCAGTAGTGGCCCATCTGCAGCCCGTCGAAGGCGCGCACCGGCGCCTCGTAGTCGGCGTGCACCGGGCTCACGAAGTTGAACGAGAATCGCTCGCCGATCGGCAGCTCGAGCGGGGCGAGGGCCGTCGTGCGGCCGAGCAGCGCGCTGCTGCCCACCGCGCCGGCGGCCACCACGACGCGGCGGCCGCGGATGGTCCCGCGATCGGTCCCCCCGCGGGTGGGCTCGACCCGCACGCCCTCGGCGCGGTAGGCGGTGGTGCGCACCACGAGCTCGCGCGCCCGCCGCCCCGCGAAGACGCGCAGGCGGCCGGTGGCGGCCGCGGACGGCAGCAGGGTCTGGAGCACGGTGCGCTTGCGCAGGTACGCGCACGCGAGGTTGCAGTAGCCGCAGCCGAGGCACGCTTCGATGTTGACCGAGCACGCGTGCAGCGACCCTTCGGCGCCGAGGGCCTTGGCGCCGCCGGCCAGGAAGCGCGCCGACGGATTGACCCAGCCGTCGGGCACCGCGGAGGTGACGGAGGCGATCCGCAGCTCGGCCGCGATGCGGTCGTAGGCCTCGTCCAGCGCCGGGGCGGCGGCCCAGGCCGCGCCGAACTCGCGGGCCCACTCCGCGCGCCGGTGATCGGGCATGCGGAAGCAGACCGCGTTGTTGATGACGCTCGAGCCGCCCACGCATTGTCCCTGCAGCACCACCATGCGGCAGTCGCCCGCGGCGGGCTGCAGCCCGGCGTCCTTGTAGTAGCGGAGCAGGTTGTCCAGCTCGTCGTGGGGCCGCGGCCGGCCGGCGCCGGCGCCGTCATAGCGCTCCGGCACGTAGTCGCCCGCCTCGATCAGGGCCACCGTGCGGCCGCGCGCGGTGAGCCGCTCGGCCAGCACCGAGCCCGCCGCGCCGGAGCCGACGACCACCACGTCGTAGACCTCGTCGGGAATCGGCTCGGACGGCGCGACGATCGCGGCGCGCGGGAGCCGCGGCTCGGACGGCACCGCCGCCCCGCGGCTCCGCGGCCGATCCTCGAAGACCTCGTAGCCGAGGGCCTGCGCGGCGAGCGGCCGGCCCGTCTCGTCGAGCGTGGCGTAGAGCACCACGGTGGCCAGCCGCTGGGCGAATCGCGCGAGGTCGCGAAGCGGCGGCAGGCTCGACTCCACCGCGCTCAGCCGTCGGCGGACGGGCTCGCGGCGGCCCCCGGTGCCGACCAGGAGCGCGCCGAGCACGGTCAGGCCGGTGTCGAGCAGGCTCGCGCGCGGGGAGCCGGTGGCCCGGAAGGCGGCGAGGAACTCGACCGCGCGGCGGGTGGCCGCGTCGAGGCCGATCGGACAGGCGGGCGGCCGGAAGGCGTCGATCAGCGCGCGGAGGGTCTGGGCCTCCTCGGCGCGCGCGTCCGCGCTCACGGCCGCATCGCGGCCAGCGCCTCGTCGTGGAGCAGCCCGTTGCTCGCGCAGACGGTCCTGCCGTAGATGCCGGAGCCGCCGTCGAGATCGGTGACGCGGCCGCCCGCCTCTTCCACGATGACCTTCAGCGCGGCCACGTCCCACGCCTTCACGGTGGTGGAGAGCGCGATCTCCCCCTGCCCCTCGGCCACCCAGAGGTAGGCGGAGAAATCGCCGAAGCCGCGCTGCACCTGCGTGCGGTCGCTGAGCCGCAGGAAGCCGTCCCAGTACGCGCTGCGCTTGAGGAAGTTGATCGACGAGTGGACCACCAGCGCGCGCTCGAGCGCGTCGACCGGGGACACGCGAATCCGCTGGCCGTCGCGCCACGCCCCCTGCCCGCGCCAGGCGGTGTGCAGCACGCCGGTCACCGGCTGGAACACCACCCCGGCGGTCACCGCCCCCGCCTCCTCGAGCCCGATGAGCACGGCCCAGGTGGGAATGCGCCGGACGAAGTTCCGGGTCCCGTCGATGGGATCGATGATGAAGCGGCGCGCCCGCGGGCCGGACTCGCCGAGCTCCTCGCCGAGCACGCCGTGGTCGGGACAGCGGCTCCGCAGCACCTCTGCGATGGCGCGCTCGGCCGCGCGGTCGGCCTCGGTGACCGGCGACCGATCGGCCTTCAGCGACACCGCGAAGTCCCGGCGATAGTGCTCGAGGGCCAGCGCGCCGCCCGCGCGCGCCGCCTCCACCATGACCTCGAGTCGCGGATCCACGCGGGCCGCTCAGCCTCGGCGCAGCGTCGGGTTGCGCAGCTCCAGCAGGTCCTGGGCGCGGATCGCGATGTTGCCCTTCACGTCGGGCTGGGCCGGCACGATGTAGAAGCGCCCCTCGCGGATGCCCGCGACGACCTGCTCGGCCACCTCCGACGGCGGATAGCCGCCGACCAGCCGATTCGACAGCGCCTGGCCGAAGGCCTGGGCCTGCGGGCCGGCCTTGCCGTGGTCGGCCAGGCTCTCCGGGCGGTTGCGCGACGAGCGCATGATGTTGGTGTCGATGAGGCCGGGGCAGACCACCGACACACCGATCGGGGCGCCGGTCACGGCCAGCTCCTTGTACATCGACTCCGACAGCGCGACCACGCCGTGCTTGGTCACGTCGTACACCGACATGAACGGCGCGGTGGTGAGCCCGGCCATCGACGCGGTGTTGACGATGTGGCCCTCGTCGCCGCCGGCCAGCATCCGGGGCAGGAACGCGCGCACCCCGTGGATGACGCCCCACAGGTTGACGCCGATCACCCACTGCCAGTCGGCGAGCGTGTGCTCGTGAGCCGCGCCGATCACCGCGACGCCGGCGTTGTTGCAGACCACGTGGGCCGCGCCGAACGCGCGGTAGGTCTCGACCGCGAGCCGCTCGACCTCCTCCGGACGCGAAACGTCCACTCGCGTCGCGTGGATCGGCGCCTTCTCCCGCAGGCCCTCGGACGCGGTGGCGAGCGCGGCCGCCTCGATGTCGGCCATGACCACCTTCATGCCCTCCGCCGCGAAGCGCTCGGCCAGCGCCAACCCGATACCGCTCGCCGCGCCCGTCACCACCGCCACCCGCCCCTGGAGGCTCTTCACGTCGCTAGCTCCTTTCTCCCGCCGGAAGCTTACCGTGCTCCTCGTGCGCCTTGCGCGCTTCGTCCGCCGCCGCCCGCAGCGCCGCGCTCCGCTGCTCGAGCGCCCGCAGCGTCCGACGCATCGCTTCCACCCGCTGCTCCGCGCGGGTCGCCGCCCGCGCCGCCTGCTGCGCCTTGCGCTCCAACGCCCGCGCCTGGCGCGCCGCGCTCCGCGCGGCCCGCGCGTGCTGCCGCGCGAGCCGCCGGGCGTCGGCGGGCGCGGCCGCGGGCGAGTGACCCTCGCCGCGCGCCTTCGAGCGGGCCGAGGCGGACCGCGGGCGAGCGGGTCGGGCGTCGAGGAACTCGGCCGGCACCGGCGCGCCGGTGAGCACCGCGAAGCCGGGATCGGTCAGCTCCTCGCTCAGCCGGCCCGCGCCCAGGTCGGCCCGCCGCCCTCGATCGGTCACCGCGGCCTGCAGCGTGCTGCGGATCCGGCGATCGATGGCCCCCGAGACGCCGGAGCCGGCCTCGCGCAGCGCCGCCGTCGCCGCGCGCATCAGCGGGTCGAACGCGGCCCGGTACTCGGCGGTGGCCGCGCGGAGATCGCCCCGTCCCAGCTGCGCCCGGCGCAGGCGGTCCACCGACTCGGCCAGCGCGGCCAGCTCACGCGGGTGCGTGGTCGCGGCCCGGTTGAGCGCCCACACCACCGGGCTCGGCCGCCGCAGACGCGAGACCTCGCGCGCGGCCGCGGTCTTGCCCTCGCGCGCGAGCCGCGCCGCCAGGGCCTTGCGCGCGCCCACGAACTCCCGCGGCGGCACGTTGCGGAGCGCGTCGGTCGGCGATCGCTTCACGGAAGCACTCTAGCGCATCCCGACCCGCCCGCGAGACAACCGGGCGCGCTATGCTATGGCGCGCCGCCGCCTCGCCGGGGCGGCCCCATTCCACGTGCGCGAGAGGAGAGAGCCCCATGAGCCCGTCCGAGACTGCCGACGATGGCCGCCGCTTCAAGCTGCTCACCGAGGCGACGATGACGGCCCGTCAGCGCGAGAGCTATCAGGCCATCGTGTCGGGACCGCGCAAGGGCGCGACCGGCCCGTTCAACGCGCTGCTGCGGAGCCCGGAGGTCGCCGACCGGGTGCAGAAGGTCGGCGAGTACGTACGATTCCACAGCACGATCCCCGCCGCGCTCAACGAGATGGCGATCCTCATCACCGGCCGCTTCTGGGGCGCGCAGTTCGAGTTCTGGGCGCACCGCCGCCTCGCCCGCACCGCGGGGCTGAGCGCCGCGGTCATCGACGCGATCGCGGAGGGACGCCGGCCGGAGTCGATGACCGACGACGAGCGGATCGTCCACGACTTCTGCACCGAGCTGTTCCACGACAAGGCGGTCTCCGACGCGTCGTTCGCGGCGGTGGTCGGCCGGTTCGGCGAGCAGGGCGTCATCGATCTGATCGCGGCGAGCGGCTACTACTCGATCGTGTCGATGGTGCTGAACGTGGATCGCTACCCGCTGCCCGCCGGAGAGAAGGCGCCGCTGCGCACCCCTTGACAGGGATGGTGGGCTCTCGTAACGTGCCCGCGCAACGAGGCTTTGCCGGACACCGGAAAGTCTCTTTCATGATGTTCCCGGCTCATCTCATCCAGAAGGGAGTCACCACCATGATTCCGGGCGCTTTCGAGTACCACACACCCAGCACGATCGGGGAGGCCACCGCGCTGCTCGCCCGGCTGGGCGACGACGCCAAGGTGCTCTCGGGCGGCCAGAGCCTCATCCCGATGATGAAGCTCCGGCTCGCGCAGCCGAAGCATCTCGTCGACATCAACGGCCTGCCCGGGCTGGCCTACGTCCGCGAGGACGGCGGCGCGCTGCGGATCGGCGGGCTGACGCGCGAGGCCGACCTCGAGGAGTCCGACGTGGTCCAGCGACGATACCCGCTGCTCGCGGACACCTGCCGGGCCATCGCGGATCCGCTCGTCCGCAACCTGGCGACGGTGGGAGGCAACCTCGCCCACGGCGATCCCGCCAACGACCATCCGGCCACCATGCTGGCCCTGGGCGCCGAGGTCGTCGCGGTCGGGTCGGGCGGCGAGCGGAAGATCCCGATCGACTCGTTCTTCACCGGGCCGTTCACCACCGCGCTCCGGCCCGACGAGATCGTGGTGGAGGTCCGCGTGCCCGTCCCGAAGGGGGGCAGCGGCGGCGCGTACGTGAAGATGGAGCGGAAGGTCGGTGACTTCGCCACCGCGGCGGTGGCGGTGCAGATCACCCTGGGTGCGGGCGGCGTCTGCGAGCGGGCCGGGATCGGGCTCACCAACGTCGGGTCCGTGCCGATCAAGGCCACGAAGGCGGAGGCCGCGCTCGTGGGCAAGCGGCCCGACGAGGCCGCCATCAAGCGCGCGGCCCAGCTCGCCGCGGAGGCCGCAGAGCCCCAGGAGGACCTGCGAGGATCGGTCGCGTACAAGAAGGATCTGGTGCGGGTCCTGACCGCCCGGGCGCTCGCCAAGGCGATCGAGCGCGCGCAGAAGGGAGGCTGAGACGATGCTCGTCAAGGTCGCGATCAACGGCGAGAAGCACGAGGCGGACGTCGAGCCGCGCCTCCTGCTGGTGCACCTCATCCGGGAGACGCTGCGGCTGACCGGCACCCACATCGGGTGCGACACCACGCACTGCGGGGCCTGCACCGTCTTGCTGGACGGGCGCCCGATCAAGTCGTGCACGATGTTCGCGGTGCAGGCCCACGGGCGCGAGATCACCACCGTCGAGGGCCTCGAGCAGGACGGCAAGCTTCACCCGCTGCAGGAGTCGTTCATGTCCGAGCACGGGCTGCAGTGCGGCTACTGCACGCCGGGCATGCTCATGACCAGCGTGGCCTTCTTGAAGAAGAACCCCAAGCCCACCGAGGACGAGATCCGCTGGGCGATCTCCGGCAACCTGTGCCGGTGCACCGGTTACGTGAACATCGTCAAGGCCATCCAGCACGCGGCGGCCACGATGCAGGGAGGCGCATGATGGCACCCAGGACGACGCCCGAAGTCGGCGGGATGGGGCATTCGATCAAGCGCAAGGAAGACCCGCGCTTCATCCGGGGCAAGGGCACCTACGTCGACGACGTCGTGCTGCCCGGCATGCTCTATCTCGACATCGTGCGAAGCCCGTTCGCGCACGCGAAGATCAAGAAGATCGACACCGCGAAGGCCACCGCGATCCCCGGCGTCCTCGCGGTCATCACCGGTAAAGATCTCGAGAAGTACAACCTGCACTGGATGCCGACGCTCATGTCGGACACCCAGATGGTGCTGCCGGTCGAGAAGGTGATGTACCAGGCGCAGGAGGTGGCCGCGGTGCTGGCCACCAGCCGCTACGCGGCCGCCGACGGCGCCGCCGCGGTCGAGGTCGAGTACGAGCCGCTGCCGGTGGTGGTCGATCCGAAGAAGGCGCTCGAGCCGGGCGCCCCGGTGCTGCGGACCGACAAGAAGGACAAGAAGGACAACCACATCTGGCACTGGGAGTGGGGCAACAAGGCAGAGACCGAGCGCGCCTTCGCCGAGGCCGACGTGACGGTGAAGGAGGACATCTACATCCCGCGCATCCACGTGGCGTCGATCGAGACCTGCGGCTGCGTGGCCCATTTCGACAAGGTCAACGACAAGCTCACGGTGTGGATGACCACGCAGGCCCCCCACGCGATCCGGACCGTGTTCGCGCTGGTGGCCGGGCACGTCGGGCTGGCCGAGCACAAGATCCGCATCATCTCCCCGGACATCGGCGGCGGCTTCGGCGGCAAGGTGCCGGTGTACCCCGGCTATGTCATCGCGGTGGCCGCCTCGGTGCTGACCGGCAAGCCGGTGAAGTGGATCGAGGACCGCATGGAGAATCTCCAGGCGGACTCCTTCGCCCGCGACTACCACATCACCGCGGAATTGGCCGCGAAGAAGGACGGCACCCTGACCGCGCTGCGGATCAAGACGCTGGCCGACCACGGCTACACCGACGCGGCGGCCAACCCGTCCAAGTTCCCCGCCGGCCTCTTCCACGTCTGCACCGGGTCCTATGATCTGAAGGCCGCGCACGTCGAGGTCGACGGCGCCTACACCAACAAACCGCCGGGCGGCATCGCCTATCGCTGCTCGTTCCGGGTCACCGAGGCGGTGCACACCATCGAGCGGATGGTCGACATCATGGCCCACCAGCTCGGCACCGATCCGGCCGAGTTCCGGATGAAGAACTTCGTCAAGCCCGAGCAGTTCCCCTACAAGTCGGCGCTGGGCTGGGAGTACGACAGCGGCAACTACGCGGGCGCGCTGCAGAAGGCGATGGAGCGCATCGGCTACGCCGAGCTGCGCCGCGAGCAGGCCGAGAAGCGCAAGCGCGGTCAGCTGATGGGCATCGGGATCTCGAGCTTCACCGAGATCGTGGGCGCGGGGCCATCGAAGCACTTCGACATCCTCGGGCTCAAGATGTTCGACAGCTGCGAGATCCGCATCCATCCCACCGGCAAGGCGATCGCCCGCTTCGGCACCAAGTCGCAGGGCCAGGGACACGAGACCACCTACGCGCAGATCCTGGCCGAGGAGCTGGGCATCCCGGCCAAGGACATCCAGGTCGAAGAGGGGGATACTGACACCGCGCCCTACGGCCTGGGCACCTACGCGAGCCGCTCCACCCCGGTGGCGGGCGCCGCGGCCGCCATCGCTTCCAGAAAAGTCCTGGACAAGGCGCGCAAGATCGCCGCGTACCTGCTGGAGGCCGCGCCCGAGGACCTCGTGTACGAGCCGGGCAAGTTCTCGGTCAAGGGCGCGCCCAACCGCGTGAAGACCATCCAGGACATCGCCTTCGCGGCCTACACCAATCACCCGCAAGGCATGGAGGCCGGGCTCGAGGCGGTGAGCTACTACGACCCGCCGAATCTCACCTACCCGTTCGGCAGCTACATCTGCGTGGTGGACATCGACACCGGCACCGGCGACGTGAAGGTGCGCCGGTTCGTGGCCATCGACGACTGCGGCAACATCATCAACCCCATGATCGTGGAGGGGCAGATCCACGGCGGGCTCACCATGGGCCTCGCCCCCGCCCTGCTCGAGGAGATCTCCTACGACGAGTACGGCAACGTGCAGGGCGGCAGCTTCATCGACTACCTGCTGCCCACCGCGGTCGAGACGCCGAAGTGGGAGACCGGCAACACGGTGACGCCGTCGCCGCATCACCCACTCGGCGCCAAGGGCGTCGGCGAGTCCGCGACGGTGGGCGCGCCCGCGGCCATCGCCAACGCGGTGGTCGACGCGCTCTGGCATCTCGGCGTGCGTCACATCGACATCCCGATCACGCCGCCCAAGATCTGGAAGCTCCTGCGCGCCAAGGGCATCACGGACTAGATCCACGAGAAACAGCCACACGGTGCAATCAGGCGCGCAGCGCTCGATGAGTGCGGTGGGGGGGCATGGGGGAGGAGCGCCGCCGCTCCCCCTTCAGATCAAGAAGTCAGGGCTGCGGCCCCAGCGGCACTTCCCCGACCGCGCAACCTGCACCCCCTGGCCGGGCGCCCGGCATGCCTGAAGACCTGCTGATACTCGCGGCCGATCTGCGACGCCGCGGCGAGGCGTTCGCGCTCGCGACGGTGGTGCGCTGCGAGCGGCCGACGTCGGCGAAGCCGGGGGCGAAGGCGCTGATCCGGCCGGACGGCAGCATGACAGGCTGGGTCGGCGGGGCGTGCGCCGAGCCGGTGGTCGCGCGCGAGGCGCTCGCGGCGTTGCGCGACGGCCGGCCGCGTCTGGTGGTGCTGGTCGGCGAGGGCGGTCGGAATCCCGCCCGCACCGAGGGCATCGTGCACCTTCCGATGACGTGCCACAGCGGAGGCACGCTGGAGATCTATGTGGAGCCGTTCTTGCCGAAGGCGCAGCTGGTCCTGGTGGGTCACGGACCCGTGATCGAGACGCTCGCCTCGCTCGCCGGCATCGCGGGCTACCAGGTCGTGGTGGTGCGTGGCGACGCGCTGGCCACCGCGCTGGGCGACGTCGCGCTCGGGCCGGACACGTCGGTGGTGGTCGCCACCCACGGCGACTTCGACGAGGACGCGCTGACCCGCGTGCTGGCGAGCCCGGTCGGCTACGTCAGCCTCGTGGCGAGCCGCAAGCGGGCCGGGGCGATCGTGGAGACGCTCGAGGGCCGCGGCGTACGCGCCGAGTACCTCGATCGGCTCAAGGCGCCGGCCGGCCTGGACATCGGCGCGGTCGCGCCCGAGGAGATCGCGGTGAGCATCCTGGCCGAGATCATCCACACGCGGCACGCCGGGAAGACCGAGCCGCTCGTCACCGTCTCCGCCGGGAGCGCACCGGGCGCCGCCGCCACCCAAGCGCCCACCGAGGCGCGAGACCCGATCTGCGGCATGCAGGTCGAGATGGCGACGGCGCGGTACCAGTCGGACTGGGCGGGCCGCTCCGTCTACTTCTGCTGCCGCCGCTGCCAGGAGACCTTCGACGCCGATCCGCAGCGGTACGCGGCGGTGCTCTCCGACTGACCCGGCGGCGGGTGCGCCGGCTCCGTGGAGTAAGATAGCCGGCGTGCCTCGACCCAAGCTCATGTCCATGCGGGACGCGGTCGCCCACTTCGTTCCCGACGGCGCCTCGATCTGCATGGGCACCGCGCTCGAGGCGCTCATCCCGTTCGCGGCCGGCCACGAGCTGATCCGGCAGCGCCGTCGCGATCTCACGCTGATCGGGCCGATCTCCGACATGCTGTTCGACCAGCTGATCGGCGCGGGCTGCGTGCGGCGCGTGATCGCGGCGTGGGTCGGCAACGTGAGCGCGGGGCTCGGCCACAACTACCGGCGCGCGGTGGAGCAGCGGGTGCCGGCGCCGCTCGAGGTGCTGGACCACTCCAATCTCACCATCGCCTTCGCGCTCCAGGCCGCCGCGCTCGGCGTGCCCTACCTGCCCGCGCGCTCGCTGCTGGGCACGGACCTGCCGCGCGCCAATCCAACCTTCAAGCAGGCGCCCGATCCGTGGTCGGGCGCGCCGTTGCTGCTGGTGCCCGCGATCGTGCCCGACGTGGCGATCGTGCACGTGCAGCGCGCGGACGAGGAGGGCCACGCGCACGTCTGGGGCACGCTCGGCGTCACGCGCCAGGCCGCATTCGCGGCGCGACACGTGATCCTGGTCGCGGAGGAGATGCGCCCGCGCGGGCGCATCCTGAGCGATCCCGGCCTCGTGCTCACGCCCGCCCTGAAGGTGGCCGCGGTCGTCCACGAGCCGTTCGGTGCGTTCCCCTCGCCGGTGCAGGGCTACTACGGGCGGCAGCACGATTTCTACCATCGCTTCCACGACGAGAGCCGGACGGTGGAAGGATTCCAGCAGTGGCTCGCCCACTGGGTGCACGGGGTGGAGGACTGGCCCGGCTTTCTCTCCCGGCTCGAGCCCGGCGTCCTGGACGCCCTGCGCGTGAAGCGTCCGCAACCATCCGAGCCGCTCGACTACGGAGCCTGAGCGATGAAAATCACCGCGATCGAGGCCATCCCGCTGGCGATTCCCCTCAAGCCGATGGACCCGCCGTCGCCGTGGACGGGCGGCACCCGCAAGCAGATCGTCGTACGGGTGCGCACCGACGAGGGCTGGACCGGGCTGGGCGAGGCCTTCGCCTACGGCGCGCCGCTCGCGGTGGTGAGCGTCATCGAGGAGAGCCTCGCCCCCCTGATCGTCGGCCAGGACCCGCTGCGCATCGAGGCGGTGGTGGACCTCATGCACCGCGGCACGATGATCTACGGCCGTCGCGGGCTCGGCATGTTCGCGATCAGCGGCATCGAGATCGCCCTGTGGGACCTGCTCGGCAAGGTGCGCGGCGCACCGGTGTACGAGCTGCTGGGCGGCGCGGTGCGGCCGCGGCTGCCCGCCTACGCGAGCCTGCTGCGCTACGAGACGCCGGACGCGGTCGCGGGCGCGTGCCGGCACTTCGTCGCCCAGGGCTTCCGGATGCTGAAGCTGCACCAGACCGACGTGGCCTCGGTGCGGGCGGCCCGCGAGGCGGTGGGCCCCGACGTGGAGCTGATGCTCGACACCAACTGCCCGTGGACGCCCTTCGAGGCCATCGCCATGGCGCGCGCGCTCGCTCCGTACCGTCTCTTCTGGTTGGAGGAGCCGGTGTGGCCGCCCGAGGACTACGAGGGGCTCGCGCGCGTCGCCGCGGCCACCGAGACGCCGATCGCGCTCGGCGAGAACGAGTCCACCGTGCACGGCTTCGCCGAGATCGTGCGCCAGCGAGCGGGCGACATCCTGCAGCCGAGCATCACCAAGGTGGGCGGCATCTCCGAGTTCCGGAAGATCGCGGTCCTGGCCCAGGTCGCCAACCTCCCGATCGCGCCCCACTCGTTCTACTTCGGCCCGGGCCTCGCCGCCACCCTCCACGTCGCGGCCACCTTCGGCAGCCCGCTGCCGGTGGAGTTCCCCACCGGCGAGCAGGAGACCCCGTTCCTCACCCGCCCCATCCAGGCGCGCGACGGCTGGCTCGATCTGCCGGCCGGCCCGGGCCTGGGCGTCGAGCTGAACGAGGAGGCCCTGCGCCGCCACCCCTTCGTCAAGAACTCCGCCCAGCCCTTCGTCCTGCGCTGACGCGACCCGTCTGGGGTCCGCGCACCAGGCACCACGGATCGGCGGAACGTTGATGCGAGGCTGCGGTTGACACGCGGTCCCGGCGCCTGTTACGGTCCGCGTTGTCCGAGCGTCCGAACCGTCCGAGACCACTTCGGTCCCCCCTGACGACGGCGCTGGCTCACGTCGTCCTCTGGTGGGTCATCCGAGGTGGACGGGCCCGATCACGGCCCGGGGAGCGCCTATGCCTCGAAGACGAGGTCCCCTCCATCCCAGCCTCTCTTCCCAACCCGAACCGCACGGAGGTCGTCCCATGATGGCCCCGATTCGCCACCGTCCGCTCCTCGTGCTCCTCCTCGCCACGCTCACGTTGCTGACCGGCGCCCTGCTCGCGCTGGTCCCGACCCCGGCGCCGGCTGCCGACACCCCCCGCCGCGGGGGCGTCCTGCTCGCGGTCATCGGCGCCGACCCTCCGAGCCTCGATCCGCACCAGGAGAGCACGTTCGCCAACATCGAGCTGGTCGCCCCGCTCTACAGCACGCTGCTCGAGCTCGACCCGTACAGCTACCCGAAGATCATCGGCGACCTGGCCACCGAGTGGAAGATCTCACCGGACGGCCTCACCTACGCGTTCAAGATCCACCCGGGCGTCAAGTTCCACGACGGGTCGCCACTCACCTCGGCCGACGTCAAGGCCAGCTACGACAAGATCATCTTCCCGCCGCAGGGGGTCCGTAGCGTGCGAAAGAACGCCTACACCGCGGTCGCGGCCGTCGAGGCCCCCGACGCCACCACGGTGGTCTTCAAGCTCAAGTTCCCATCGGCCTCGCTGCTCGCGAATCTGGCCTCGCCGTGGAACGTCATCTTCCCGAAGAAGTATCTCGACCAGGACCCCAACTACTTCAAGACCCACGTGATCGGATCGGGGCCCTTCAAGTTCAAGAGCTACACCCGCGGCTCGACCTTCGAGGGCGAGCGCAATCCCAGCTACTTCGTCAAGGACCGGCCGTACCTCGACGGCTACAAGTTCTACATCAGCCCGGAGACCTCGGTGCGGGCGGCCGCGGTCCGCTCCGGCCGCGCCTACATCGAGTTCCGGAACCTGCCCGACGCCGAGGTGGACGCCATCCGGAAGCAGCTCGGCGACAAGGTCTCCGTCCAGGAAACGCCGATGACCGGCCAGTGGGGCATCGCGATCAACAACACCAAGAAGCCGTTCGACGATGTGCGCGTGCGCCGAGCGCTCACCCTGGCCATCGACCGGTACACGATGGGCAAGGTGCTGGCCCCCCTCACCGGGCTCAAATTCGTCGGAGGCCTGATGCGACCGGGCTCGGAGTGGGGGATGCCGCCGGCCGAGCTGGAGAAGCTGCCCGGGTTCGGGCGCGACATCGAGAAGAACCGGGCGGAAGCCCGGAAGCTCCTGGCCGAGGCGGGCTACCCGAACGGGTTCAAGGTCGTGCTCAAGAACCGCAACGTGAAGCTGCCCTACCAGGACTTCGCGGTGTTCCTGATCGGGGAGTGGAAGAAGGTCGGGATCGAGGTGGAGAACCGGCCGCTCGAGACGGCGGCCTGGTTCTCGGACGGCCAGGACACCGGCAACTTCGAGCTGATCGTGGCGCCGACCGTCGAGTTCTCGGACGATCCCGACCAGTTCCTCGGCCGCTACGCGACCGGAAGCACCCAGAACTGGGGCCGCTTCTCGGATCCGCAGGTCGACGATCTGTTCTCCCGCCAGGCCCGGTCGCTCGATCCGGCCGAGCGCAAGAAGCTCATCACCCGGATGGAGCAGCGGGTGCTGGAGAACGCCTACTCCATGCCGGGTCTCTGGTGGTCGCGGAACCTGGTCCACTGGACCAAGGTGAAGAACTACATCGCGCCGCCCAACCACTACACCAACCAGAAGCTGCAGGACGTCTGGCTCTCGGAGGACTGAGGCCGGGGTGTGCGCACCTATCTCACCAAGCGCCTCCTGCTGATCATCCCCACGCTCTTCGGGGTTGCCGCGGTGGTGTTCGTCATCATGCGCGTGATCCCGGGGGACGTGACCCTGCTGATACTGGGCGGAGACCAGACCGGGCGCATCGATCCGCAGCAGCTCGCGGCCATGCGCCACCAGCTCGGGCTGGACCAGTCGATCCCGGTGCAGTTCGCCCAGTGGCTGTGGGGCGTGCTGCGGCTCGACTTCGGCAAGTCCCTCTGGACGGGACAGCCGGTGATCGAGGAGGTGCTGATCCGCCTGCCCCTGAGCCTGGAGGTGGCGATCCTGGCCACGATCGTCTCGGTGCTGCTGGCCATCCCGCTCGGCATGCTCGCGGCCGTGCGCCAGGACACCTGGGTCGACTACGTCATCCGGGTGGGCAGCATCGGGGGCCAGGCGATCCCGTCGTTCTGGGTCGGCATCCTCGTCATCCTCTTCCTGGTCATCTACTTCGGCTGGGGGCCGCCGCTCGAGTTCACGCCGCCCTGGGTGGACCCCTGGGCGAACTTCCAGCAGCTGGTCTGGCCCGTGGTCACGGTGGGCTACCGGTACGCCGCGGTCACGACACGCATGACGCGCTCGACGGTGCTGGAGGTGCTGCGCGAGGACTACATCCGCACCGCGTGGGCCAAGGGGCTGCGCGAGCGCGCGGTGGTGATCCGCCACGCGCTCAAGAATGCGATGCTCCCGGTGATCACGCTGATCGGGACCGAGTTCGCCTTCCTCATCGGCGGCCTCGTGGTCACCGAGACCGTCTTCACCCTGAACGGGGTCGGCCGCTTCGTGGTGGACGCGGTGGCCCACCGCGACTACCCGGTGGTGCAGGCCCTGGTCTTCCTCATCGCCTTCTGCTTCGTGATCGTGAACCTCCTGATCGACCTGGCCTACGCGTGGCTCGACCCGCGCATCCGCTACCACTGAGATGAGCGTCGACGTCTCGCTGATCGAGACGGCGGCTTCGGCGCCCCTGGCCCCGCAGCTCGGCTGGCTCGGCCACGTGGTGACCTTCGTCCGCACCCAGCCGCTGGGCGCGGTCGGCGCCTTCATCATCCTGGCCATGCTGGTCGTCGCGCTCACCGCCCCCTGGCTGGCGCCCTACGATCCCTACCAGCCCGACTATGCGGCCCAGTTCGTGCGGCCCGTCGCCGAGCACTGGTTCGGAACCGACGAGTTCGGGCGTGACGTGCTGAGCCGAGTCATGTACGGGGCGCGCATCGCCCTGTTCGTCGGCTTCGCCGCCTCGCTCGCCGGCTGCTCGATCGGCGCCACGCTGGGCGTCGTGAGCGCCTACTGCGGCGGGACCGCCGATCTCCTGCTCGAGCGGATGATGGACATCCTGCTCGCGTTCCCCCAGCTGATCCTGGCCCTCGCGGTGGCCTCGATCCTGGGCCCGGCGGTGCCCAACGTGGTGATCGCGGTGTCCATCCCGATCATCCCGCGGGCGGCCCGGGTGGTGCGGGCCACCGCGCTCTCGATCAAGCAGAACCAGTACGTGGAAGCGGCCCACGGCCTCGGGGCCTCGCACGCGCGCGTGGTGGCGCAGCACATCCTGCCCAACGTGCTCGCGCCCTACCTGATCATGCTCACCGCGCAGCTCGGCACCGCGATCCTCGCCGAGGCCGCGCTCTCCTACCTGGGCCTCGGCGCCGCGGAGCCGACGCCGTCGTGGGGGCTGATGCTCTCCGGCTCGGCGCCGGCGTACGCCGAGAAGGCTCCGTGGATCGGCCTGTTCCCCGGGGTCGCCATCAGCCTGGCCGTCTTCGGCTTCAGCCTCTTCGGCGACTCCCTGCGCGACGCGCTCGACCCGAAGCTGCGCGGCCGCTAGCCCCCGCGGTCAGCCGCCGCGGGCGGTGTGCTAAGCTCCGCAGCACGATGCCGATGGCGCGCGAGCTCTCGATCCGCGGCGCACCCATCCACATGCTCCAGGAAGGCAGGGGCCCGGATCTCCTCGTCCGGCACGGCCCGCGCGGAGCGGGCCGGTGGCGTCCGTTCCAGGAGCATCTCGCCAGGGCGCACGTGGACGAGACCGCCGGCGTCCGCCGCCAGTCCAGGAGCGTGTCTGAGTAATCTTCGTTCGCGCGCGGGCTTGGCCCGCGCAATCCTGCTCCTGGGGCGGCACGTCCGGTCGTCGCAGGCAATGACCGGCCAGAAATCCTCGACCGGGATGCTCGGACGAACCCTCCCCCACGACGGGCGATGAAAGAGCCGCGAGAGTCGGGCTTCACGGATCGCGAGCTCATGGTCATCGCCGCCGCGCGTGAGATCCGTGACGACGACGTCGTGTTCGTCGGCATGCGCTTGCCCCTCATCGCCTTCGCGTACGCCAAGCGGACGCACGCCCCCGGCGCGGTCGGCCTCTTCGAGAACGGAATCGTCCGCGATCAGCCGTCGCCCGAGACGCTCTTGACCATGAGCGACCCGCCCAACATCTCGGGCGCGCTCTGGTGCACGGGCACCATCGAGATCATGGCCTTGCTCCAGCAGGGTCTGGTGGACCTGGGCTTCATCGGGGGAGCCGAGATCGACCGATTCGGCAACCTGAACACCTCGTACATCGGCGACTGGCATCGGCCGAAGGTCCGGCTGCCCGGCAGCGGCGGCGGGGCCGACATCGCGAGCCTGGCCCGCCGCTTCGTGGTCATCATGCCGCAGGAGAAGCACCGCTTCCGGGAGCGCGTGGACTTCATCACCTCGCCCGGCTTCGGCGACGGCCCCGGCTGGCGCGAGCGCGTCGGCCTCGCCGGCGGCGGGCCCGCGGCGGTCGTCACCACGCTCGGCGTCTTCCGCTTCGATGCGGCCACGTGCGCGATGTACCTGGCCTCGTACCACCCGGGGCAGAGCGTGGAGAGCGTGCGCGCCGCCACCGGGTTCGACCTCGCGGCCGCGGCCGACGTCGGACCGACCCCGACGCCGACCCCGGCCGAGCTGGCCATCGTGCGCGAGTGCGATCCGGCCGGGTTCTGGACCCGCTGAGCGATGGCCGCCGACCGGGGACAGCGCTGGCGGATGTGGGGCATCCCCGCCCTGGTCTTCCTGATCGCGTTCCTGCACCGGGCGGCGCCCGGCGTCATCGCGAAGGACCTGATGCAGGCCTTCGGCATGACCGGCACCGAGCTGGGCCTGCTCTCCGCGATGTACTTCTACTCCTACGCGGGCTTCATGGTGCCGGGCGGCGTCCTCATCGACAGCCTCGGCCCGCGCCGGGTCATCACCGCGGGCGGGGCGGTGATGGGCCTGGGCTCCCTCGCGATGGGGCTCGCGGCGAGCCCGCTCGTGCTCTTCACGGGTCGGCTGCTGGTCGGCCTGGGCGCCGCGGTCACCTTCACGGGCGCGCTGAAGATCGCGGCCTCGTGGTTTCCGCCCACGCAGTTCGGCATGATGTCGGCGCTGACCGCCACCGTCGGCGTCCTCGGCGCGCTGATCGGCAACGCCCCGCTCGCCGCGCTGGCCGCGCATCTCTCCTGGCGCGGCGCGCTGGTCATCATCGGCGCGGTCACGATCGCGGGCGCGCTGCTCTGCCTGGCGCTGGTGCGCGACCAGCCCGCGGCCGCGCGGCACCGGGCGGGGCGCGGCCCGTCGTTTCGCGAGGTCATGACCGGCACGCTGGCCGTGGTGCGCAATCGGTATACCTGGCCGCCGTTCCTGTGCTTCTTCTTCCTCTACGCCGCGATGGGGAATTTCTTCCTCTGGAGCGTGCCCTTCCTCCGTGACGTCTACGGGCTCGGCTCCACCCAGGCGGCGCTCTACGCCTCGCTGCCCTCGATGGCGCTGCTCGTCTCTGCCCCGCTCACCGGCTATCTCTCCGACCGGGTTCTCCACCGACGCAAGCTGCCCTACACGATCCTCGCCACCGGCCAGTTCGTGGTCTGGCTCGGGTTCCTGGTGACGCTGGGCACCCTGCCGCTGTCCTTGGTCTGCCTGCTGTTCCTGCTCCTGGGCGTGGTCGGCGGCGGCTTCGTGCTCACCTGGCCGCTCGGCGCCGAGGTGAACCCGCCGCGGCTGGCCGGCATCGCGGTCGCGGTGACCAATCTGGGCGGCTTCGTCGGCGCCGCGTTGACCCAGGGGCCGGTCGGCGCGGTCCTCGACGCGCGCTGGACGGGCGCGCTGCTCGACGGGGCACGGTTGTACCCGGTCGCGGCCTACTGCGGCGCCTTCGCGGTGTGCGCGCTGCTGGTGCTGGTGGGCGCCGGGATCAGCTTCCTGCTCGAGGAGACCCGGGGGCAGAACGTGTACCAGCGGCTCCGGCCGTCGCGCTCGCGCCGGGAAGCCGCGCCCCGCATGTCTCCGGGGGGATCCTGAGCGCGTCGATACCGCGACGGCGACGGCTCACGCCGCTCGGGCGCGAGCCGATCGATCACGTCCGGCCGCTGGTCGCGTGGTCGAGCCGGTGGACCGCCGCGGTCACTCGCGGTCGAGGAAGCCCTCGGTCATCGCGTTGACCTCGGGAATGCCGGTGCGGGCGATCGCGTTGATGCGGGCCTTCACCTCGGCCAGCGGCTTCGTGGGCTTGGCCGCGAGGCGCTCGGCGTACTCGCGCGTGGCCTTGGCCAGCTCGACCCCGGGCACCACGCGATGCACGAGGCCCCAGGCCTGCGCCTCGGCCGCGGAGTAGCGCGCGCAGCCCATGATGATCTCCTTGGCCCGGGCGGGGCCGACCAGCCGCACGAAACGGGTCGTGGTGCCGATGCCGAGCGGCACGCCCAGGTCCACCTCCGGGATCCAGAACTGCGCCTCCGCGGCGGCCAGCCGGAAGTCACAGGCCAGCGCGAGCCCCCAGCCGCCCCCGACCGCGTGACCGTTCATCGCGGCGATGGTGGCCTGCTCGAGGTTCTCCAGCGTGGTGTTGGCGCGCTCGAAGAGCCGGCGGAACTGGCTCTTGCGCGAGGCGAAGAGGCGCCGCCGCTCCTCGGCGGTGGTGGCCTTGGCGTGACCGGCGTCGGCCCCGGCGGAGAACACCGGCGGCGCGCCGGTCACGATCACCACGCGGATCGATCGATCGTCGCGCAGCTCGATGAAGGCCGCGCCCAGGTCGGTCAGCATCTCGTCGCTCAGCGAGTTGCGGCGGTCGGGGCGATTGAGCGTGACGGTGGCGATGACTCCGTCGCGGGTGAGCGTGATGTTCGCGGTCGTGGTCATGGGGTTCTCGAGGGGAGCGGGAGGCGGGTGGCGTTCTCATCGGCGAGGAGGCGGTGGCGGCCCTCGCGGATGCTCGCGGTGGATCGGCCGTAGCCGCGGGCGGACTGGCGATCGTGCTCGATCGCGGGCAGCACGGTCTCGTCGAGGAAGCGCCGCGCGGCGAGCGAGAGGCGCCGCCGCACCTCGCCGTAGCCGCGCACCACGGTGGCCAGCTCGGCCACCTCGCAGGCCAGCGACTCGTCGAGCCGCGCCGCGGTCAGCACCGCCTCCTCCCATCGGCCCAGCAGCGCGAACTCGCCCTGGCGACGCAGCGACGAGGGGCGCAGCCATCGCAGCCGGGCCAGCAGCCACACGCGGAGGAACCCGAGGACCGCCGTGGTCTTCACGTGCTGGCCGATGGTCGGCCGGCCTTCGGGCCACCGCCGCTCCGCCCACCGGGCGATCGGCCCGCCGATCGAGGCAGGCAGCAACCCGTACAGCTCGTCGAGGTCCGGCTTCAGATAGTCGGTCACCACGAGCACCGCGTCCTCGGGAGCGCCCTGCTCGCGCCGGATGCGCTCGAAGCGGTCGCGCCGCGTCTTCAGGTCCGCGACGCGGATGGCGTCCTCGTACGTCATCCAGACCGCGAGGCGCTTCGCGAAGATCTGCGTGAGCCGCGTGCCCCGGTCGAGCGCGCGGACCCGCCGCACCCTCTCCAGGAACGACTCGGCGTAGCGCGCGTCCTGGTAGTCGATCAGCCGCGCCAGCGCTTCGCCGAGCACGGCGAGCAGCGCCTCGGGGAACTCGGACTCGGTCCGGGCCGCGAGGGCCAGGAACTCCGTGCCCCGAGCTCCGAGCGCGGCGGCCCGCTCGGCGCGAACCTCGGGCCACGGCCGGTCGCGCCGCGGCGCGGGCGCGCTTGCCTCTCCCGCGGCCACCAGCTCGATGCCGGCCTTGAGCCCGCGCACGTTGCGCTCCACCGCGACACCGCCCTCGCGGATGGCCGCCTCGAAATCGGCCGCGGTCATCGGCACCACCTCGCTGGCCGCGAGGGCGCCCAGCAGCAGGGCGTTGACCTCGGTCTGGTGCTGGCGCGCGAGGGCGAGGGCGTCGAAGCCGACGAACCGCCGGGCGAGGGCGCGGATCGCCGCCTCCAGGCCTTCCCGCGGAACGATCCCGTCGCCCGGCACCGACTTCTCGGCGATCGAGAAGAGCCGGTGCGTGCTCGCAACCACCGTGGTGCGCACCGGCGAGGCGTAGTCCGTCTCGACCGCGCGCGCGGCCTCCAGCAGCTCGGAGGCCACGATCACGTCGACGTCGCCCGGCGTCGGGTAGAGCGAGAAGATCGGCTCCGGCCCCGACCCGGCGCGCTCCGGGAAGATCTCGACGTAGTAGGTGGTGGCGCCGGTGCGCTGGGCCACGCCGGGGATCGAGGTGGACTGCGCCGGGTACCCGGCATGCGCGGCCGCGCCGACGATCCACTCGGTGAGCACGCCGCCGCCGTGCCCGCCCAGCGCGCCGATGAGGATCGAGACGGGCCGGCGCGCCACCATCACGCGGGCTGGAGCCAGCCGATGACGCGGCGCCGGGTGCGGGCCAGCCCGCGGGCCACCGCGCCCGGGTTGTGCACGACCCGGGCCTCGTAGAAGGACGGGCACAGCACCGCCGCGTGGGCGACCTCGCCGCAGAGCCCGCAGCCCACGCAGCTCTGGTCCACGTGGGCCACCGGGTCGTCGCGCAGCGGGTCCGGGTTCTCCTTCAAGGTGAGCGACGGGCAGCCGTTGAAGCGCATGCACGACTTGTCGCCGGTGCACACGTCGGGGTCCACCCCGAAGCGCGGCGTCTCCACCCGCTCGCCGGCTCGGAGCCGCTTCGCGGTCTGAGGCTTCACGCGACGCTGGCGCTCGAGCTGGCACTCCGCGCGCGCGATGATGACCTTGAGCCCGCCCGCGGCGGTGGTCATCGCCTCGCGGATCACCTTCAAGGTGTCGGCCACCCGGTAGGGGTTCACCGTCTTGATCCAGGAGACGCCGAGGCTCCGGATGGTGTCGGCGATCGACATCGTCACGCGATCCCCGCGCGGGTTCTTCCCCGAGGAGGGATTGGCCTGCTGGCCGGTCGCGGAGGTGTAGAAGTTCTCCAGCACCACCACGATGGAGTCCTGCTTGTTGTAGACCGCGTTGGCCACTCCGGCGGTCAGCCCCGAGTGCCAGAAGCCGCCGTCGCCCAGGATCGAGATCACCCGCCGGTCGAAGTTCGGCGCGACCGCGCTCGCCGAGGCCACGCTCATGCCGTAGCCCAGGATGGTGTTGCCCTGGTTGAACGGAGGCAGCGTGGCGAAGGCGTGGCAGCCGATGTCGGCGGCCACGTGGGTCTCCCCCAGCTCGCGCTGCGCGATCTTGAGCGCGCTGAACACCGGTCGCTCCGGGCAGCCGGTGCAGAAGGCGGGCGGGCGCTTGGGCAGCGGCGTCCGCAGCGCGGCCCGCCCGCGGCCCACGTGCTCGGTGAGGACCCGGCGCCGCCGCTCCGCGTCCTCGCCGAGGAAGCGGGCGAGCGCGGCCAGCACCACCTCCGGCACGTACTCGCCCTGCGCGGCCACCACGTCCTTGCCGTGGATGCGCGTGGTGAGCCCGTGATCGTGGGCCAGCGCCTTCAGCTCCTGCTCGATGAAGCTCGGCATGCCTTCCTCGAGCACGAGCACGCGCGCCTTGCCCTCGAGGAAGCTCAGGAGCTGGTCGGGCACCAGCGGGTGGATCACGTTGAGCACGAGCATCGGCACACGACTCTGGCCGAACGGGTCGGCCATGCCGAGCAGCTCGAGCGCGCGCAGCGCGGTGGGGGTCAGCCCGCCCTGGAGGATGATGCCGACGGTCTTGTCCTCGCCGGGGATCGTCTCGTTCAGCCCGCGCTCGACGACGTAGCGGCGGGCCGCGGGCAGCCGCCGCTCGAACTTCTGCGCCTCCTGTGCGTAGGTGGACGGCGGATGGCTCAGGCGACCGTAGTCGAAGGAGTGGCGCTCCAGGCGCGCGTTCATCCCGATCGCGGGCGTCACGTTGTCGCGGCACACCATGCTCCCCCGCATGTGCGCGGCCCGTATCCGGAGACTGATCACCGCGGGCAGATTGGAGGCCTCCGACATGCCGAAGGCCTCCTCGACCATGCGGGCCAGCGAGGGCAGCGTCGGGCGCGGGTCGATGAGGAGCAGCGACGACTTCAGCGCGAAGGCGTGCGTGCGCTCCTGGATGACGCTGGCCCCCGCGCCGTAGTCCTCGCCGACCACGATGAGGGCACCGCCGATGACGCCGGCCGAGGACAGGTTCGACAGCGCGTCCGCGGCCACGTTGGTGCCCACGATGGACTTCCACGTCACCGCCCCGCGCATCGGGTAGTTGATGGAGGCGCCCAGGAGGGCGGCGGCCGCCGCCTCGTTGGCCGAGGCGTCGAGATAGACCCCCATCGGCTTCAGCAGCGACTCGTTGGCGTCGGCCAGGACGTCCAGCAGATGCGAGACCGGCGCGCCCGGGTAGCCGCCGACGTAGGACACGCCGGACTGGAGCAGGGCCTTGGTGATGGCCAGGATGCCCTCACCCCGGAGGATCTGGCCCTCCCCGAGCGTCAGCTGCTTGACTTCCGCGGCGAAGGACCGTTCCATAGGATCCTCTTGTACCACAACCCCGGGGGGAGGGACCCGTGGCGCACTTCACCACTTCCGACGGCGTCCGCATCTACTACGAATCCCACGGCGACGGCGATCCGGTGCTCCTGGCCTACGGCATCGGCGGCAACGCGGGCATGTGGCGGCCGAACATCCATGCCCTCTCGGCGCGGAACCGGCTGATCCTCTGGGAGCCGCGCGGTCACGCCCGCTCCGAGAGCCCCGCCGATCCGGCCAAGGTCACCTTCGGCCACTGGGTGCTCGATCTCCACGACCTGCTGAATCACCTGCAGCTGGACCGCGCGGTGGTGGGCGGGCTCTCGCTGGGCGCGGGCATCGCCACTCGCCTCACCCTCGCGCACCCGCAGCGCGTCCGGGCCCTCCTCGTGGTCGACTCGTCCTCCGCGGTCGGCCTGCCGCTCTCCGTCGACAACCTGGTGATGCGCGCCCGCTCGATCAAGGTCACCCTCGAGGGCGGCATGGACGCGATGGCCGAGTTCGCGATCGCCTCGAACCCCAACGTGTCGGGGCGGATCAAGCTCGATCCGGGCGCGCGCCAGGAGATCTTCGAGTACTACCGGATGCTGACCCCGATCGGCTACGCCAACGCGCTCCGCGCGCTCCTGCAGATGGACTACATCACGGACCGGCTGCCCGAGATCGCGGTGCCGACGCTGCTGGTGTGCGGCGACGAGGACCCGTCGCTCCAGCCGATGCGGGTGATGGAGAAGAAGGTGAAGCAGGCGCGCTTCGTGCTGCTCTCGGCGGCCGGCCACTTCGGCAACCGCGACCAGCCCGAGGCCTTCAACCGCGCGGTGATCGAGTTCCTGGACGAGATCGGGCCCGCGTGACGGTCACGTCGGCGCCCCGCACCCCTTCCCCGCAGTCCTCACAGTAGTAGCCGACCGAGACCGGGTGCCCGCACCCGGCGTGCACCAGCTGGGTCTCCCGGTGCACGTGCCGACCCCCCCAGGCCGCGAGCGCTCCGACCACCATGCCCAGCTCCCGCCCCCGGTCGGTGAGGGCGTACTCGGCGCGGGGCGGGTGATCCGAGTAGAGCTGCCGCCGGATCAGGCCGTGCTCCTCCATGAGCTTGAGCCGCGCGGACAGGATGTTGGGGGCGATGCCCGGCAGCGTGCCCAGCAGATCCTGGAACCGCCGCGTCCCGCCCAGCAGGTCCCGCACCACGAGCAGGGTCCAGCGGTCGCCCACGACCTCGAGGGTCTTGGCCACCGGGCACGACTGGTTGTAGCGCTTCGGCATGGGTGGAGTATAGCAGATCCGCTTGACACGAAAGCAAGTGACTACTATTTTACTAGTCACTGAGTCGTCAACAGGCGGCTGCCCCATGAGGAGGCTCCGATGTCCAAGGCGATCGACACCATCCGGAAGATCCAAACCGGCGAGCTGCCCCCGCCGCCGGTGGCCACCCTGATCGGATTCACCCTCACCGAGGTCGAGCCCGGACGCGCGGTGATCGAGTTCCAGGCGGACCGGCGCCACGCCAATCCGATGGGCACCCTGCACGGCGGCGTGCTGTGCGACATCGCGGACGCCGCGATGGGCATCGCCTACGCGGCCACCCTGGACGAGGACGAGACCTTCACCACGCTCGAGCTCAAGATCAACTTCCTCAAGCCGGTGAGGACCGGGCCGCTGGTGGCCACCGGCCACGTGGTGAAGGGCGGGCGCTCGATCGGCCTGGTCGAGTGCGACGTGGTCGACGACAAGGAGCGCCTCGTCGCGCGCGCCTCCAGCACCTGCATGACGCTCCGGGGCGAGCAGGCGGCGGGCCGCTGAGATGAGCGCGACCGCGGCCTCGGTGGCCGTCCCGGCATCCGCCGCGCTCTCGCCGCGCACGCGGCTGCTGCTGGAGGGCCCGGTCGCGCGGACGCTGCTCCGGCTGGCCGCCCCGAACGTGCTGGTCATGGTGCTGCAGGCGATGGTGAGCACGCTCGACGGCGTCTTCGTGGGCTGGCTCGGGACGGACGCCCTCGCGGGCGTGTCGCTGGTCTTCCCGCTCGTCATGCTGATGCAGACCATGTCCGCCGGCGGCATGGGCGGCGGCGTCGCCTCCGCGGTGGCCCGCGCGATCGGCGGCGGCCGACGCGCGGATGCCGACGCGCTGGTGGTCCACGCGATCGTGATCGCGCTGGCCATGGCCGTCGCCTTCACCCTGCTCCTCGAGCTCGGCGGTCCCGCGCTCTACCACGCGATGGGCGGGCGCGGCGCGGGGCTCGACTCCGCGGTCCTCTACTCGCGCGTGCTGTTCGGCGGCGCGCTGGCCTACTGGCTCTTCAACACGCTCGGGAGCGCGATCCGGGGCAGCGGGAACATGGCGCTGCCCGCGTCGGTGATGGTCGCCGGCAGCGCGATCTACCTCGCGCTCTCTCCGGCCCTCATCCTCGGCTGGGGTCCCCTGCCCCGCCTCGGGATCGCGGGGGCCGCCGCCGCGAGTGTCGTCTCGTTCGCGCTCGGGAGCGGCGCGCTGCTCGTGTTCCTCGGCTCGGGGCGATCCCTCGTCCGGCCCGCGCTGCACGGCCGAGGGCTCCGGCTTTCGCTGTTCCGCGAGATCCTGCGGGTGGGCGCGCCCGGCTCGCTCAACACCATCCTCACCAATCTCACGGTGGTGCTGCTGACCTCGCTCGTCGGACCGTTCGGAGACAAGGCATTGGCCGGCTACGGCATGGGAGCGCGGCTCGAGTACCTGCAGATTCCGATCGTGTTCGGGCTGGGCTCGGGCCTCGTGACCATGGTCGGGACCAGCATGGGCGCGGGCGACCGGGCGCGCGCGCTGCGGGTCGCGTGGGTGGGAACGGCGTTGGCGGCCGCGGTCACCGGGGCCATCGGGGCGGTCGCCGCGTTGTGTCCGTGGGTGTGGCTCGGCCTCTTCACGGCCGATCCCGAGGTGCTGGCGGCGGGCAGCCGGTATCTGCAGATCGTCGGACCGTGCTACGGGTTCTTCGGCGCCGGGCTCTCGCTCTACTTCGCCTCGCAGGGCGCGGGCCGGCTGCTGTGGCCGCTCCTGGCCGGCTTCACGCGGCTCGCGGTCGCGGCCGCCGGCGGCTGGCTCGTCACCACCTGGCTCGGCGCGGGCCTCTCGGGACTCTTCGCGGCGATGGCGCTCGCGCTCGTGATCTTCGGCGGCATCAACGTGGCCGCGGTGAGCCTCGGACGCTGGCGCGCGGCCGGTCGGACGACGTGGTGAGCCGCCCGCATTTGCCCGCGCCGTCACACATGTGAAACAATCGCGGGCGATGAGCCGTCGCGCCCGCGCCGTCCTCGCCACCGCCTGCGGGGCGCACTTCATCCACGACGGCTTCTCCGACATCCTCTACATCCTGCTACCGGTGTGGGCCACCGAGTTCGGGCTGAGCTTCGCCCAGGTCGGACTGCTCAAGACGCTCTATACCGGCGGCATGGCGAGCTTCCAGCTGCCCGCCGGCCTGCTCGCCGAGCGCCGCGGCGAGGCGCGTCTGCTCGCCGCCGGGACGGCGGTGACCGCGCTGGGATTCCTGGCCGCGGGGCTGACCGGCGGATTCCTCGCCCTGATCCTCTGCCTCGCGGTGGCCGGGCTGGGCTCGGGCTGCCAGCACCCGCTCTCCTCGTCGCTGGTGTCGAAGGCCTACGAGACCGGGCCGCGTCGCACCGCGCTCGGCACCTACAACTTCTCCGGCGACCTCGGCAAGGTGGCGGTGCCCGCCGGGGTGGCGCTGACGCTGCCCTGGATCGGCTGGCGCCACGCGGTAGAGATCTACGCGGTCGTCGGCCTCTTCGCGGCCGCGACGATTCTCGTGCTGCTCGCGCGCCTGCAGGCCGGGCGCGCCGAGCCAGTGACGCGGGCGGCGACGACGGCGAGCCGCCGCGGCGGCTGGGGCATTCGCGATCCGCGCGCCTACACCGCGCTGTCGACCATCCACGTGATCGACAACTCCACGCGGACCGGCTTCCTCACCTTCCTGCCCTTCCTGCTGATCGCGAAGGGGGCGAGCGTGCAGTCGGTGGGCCTCGCCCTCATGCTCGTCTTCATGGGCGGGGCCATCGGCAAGTTCGCGTGCGGCGCGCTCGCCGACCGCGTCGGGGTGATCCGCACCGTGGTGATCACGGAAGCGGCCACCGGGGCCGGTATCCTCGTGCTGCTGAGCCTGCCGCTCGGGGCCTGCCTCGTCGCGCTCCCCCCGCTCGGGATCGCGCTGAACGGCACCTCGTCGGTGCTCTACGGCACCGTCGCCGACCTGGTCTCGACCGACCGGCGCGCCCGCAGCTACGCGATCTTCTACACGCTCGGGATCGGCGCCTCCGCGCTGTCGCCGTTCGCCTACGGGCTGCTCAGCGACTGGGGCGGCGTGCGGCTCACGCTGACCGTCGTCGGCCTCGTCGTGTTCCTCACGCTGCCCTTCACGTTGCCGCTTCGCCAGCCCGCTTCCGTCGCCGCCCCGCACTCCGTGTAGCCTCGCGCGTGGTGCTGCCCGGTGGGGCGGCCGCGGCGGGGGGAGGGCACGGGGTCGACTGACCACGAGGCGCGATGCTTCGATTGCGCCGGTAGCAGTTCCCATTCTGGTAGAGGGGGGCTTCGTCAGGGGTTGGCAGGAACGGGTCAGTTCGACCCCGTGCCCTCCCCCCGCCGCGGCCGCCCCACCTCCCGTTCCCCCGGTGTAACCACGCGTCCGCCGCGCTCCTGTTCAGCGCGCGAAGCTCGGGATGGAGAGGCGTTCGGTGACCGGGGTGCGGTCGGGGCCTTTGAGCCAGGTGATCGTGAGGCGGCCGTCCGGGTCGAAGTGCAGTGCGGTGAGGGCGGACTCGAGGGGGCCGGGGGCCCAGTCGCGGTCGATGCGGGCGACCTCGCGGCCGGAGAAGATCTGGCGGACCGCGACCGAGCGGCCGTCGGCCTGGGCGAGGAGGAGCCG
>DATFYA010000044.1 GCA_035315345.1 Candidatus Methylomirabilota bacterium | reverse complement strand
GCAACATGAGCACGCTGCGGCGGCGCTCGCCTTATGTCAAGAGGTGCGCGTCACTGGCGGCCGCGTGCGCTTCCGCGGGCGGCGTGGGGGGCGGTCCTGGGCGGGCTCATGCAGGCTCGTGCAAGAAGTGGGCTCGGTGGTGCCCCCGGGGTGACTCGAACACCCGGCACGCAGT
The DNA here is from genome assembly GCA_035315345.1 of Candidatus Methylomirabilota bacterium. Classification (NCBI taxonomy): domain Bacteria; phylum Methylomirabilota (SeqCode); species Candidatus Methylomirabilota bacterium. The sequence continues at coordinate 12,620 of DATFYA010000044.1, read as the reverse complement.
TTAGGAAACTGCTGCTCTATCCACCTGAGCTACGGGGGCATGCCCACCAAGGCGGCGCCGACTGCGCCGCTGACGAGCTAGATCACCCGAAATTCTAGCATCATGCGCCGTGGGGCGGGACGTCCTTCGCGGTCGGCGGGGGCGCTCGCGCGGCGCTTGAGGAAGCGGAAGACCTGCTTGCGGCGGGCCATGAAGGCGTCGGGCGATTCGCCGGCCGCCAGGGCGCGGGCGAAGTCGGCGAGGTATTCGCGGGCGTGGCCGCGCGGCCGGCCGAAGGGCCAGGGGCAGCTGGCTGATGGCCCGGTCGAGCTCGCGCGCCAGCTCGTCTCCCGGGGAACTTGAAGTAAGTGCGCGTTGAGCGCCTCCCCGGCCGGCGTGGCGGCGCGGCACTGGTCGAGCAGCAAACGTGAATCTGCGTCGGCCCCTCTGGTAGGATGACGCGCCATGAGCCCCGCCGATCCCTCCGGCCCACACGCCTCGCTCGAGCGCATGAACCGCTTCCAGGAGGTGGAGGCGCGACGGATCATCGCCGACCTCGCGCTGCCACCGGCCTCGCGCGGCCTCGATGTGGGCTGCGGCGTCGGCCTGTACGCCCTCTGGCTCGCCGAGGCGGTCGGGCCCGGCGGATCCGTGCTCGCCATCGAGCCCGAGATGGACAAGGTGGATGCGGCACGTGCGCTGGTCGGTCATCGGCCGGAGGGCGGCCGCGTCGAGTTCGACCGGGGCGACGGGACGGCCATTCCCCTGCCCGATCGGAGTGTCGACTGGGTCTGGTGCGGCGACGTGTTGCACCACATCCTCGATACCGAGAAGGCCTTGCGCGAGTTTCGCCGGGTCGTCCGGCCGGGCGGATGGATCGTCGTGAAGGAGTCGCAGGCCCTGTCGGCCATGTTCCTGCCGGGCCATCCCGAGCTGGAGCGCCGTATCCAGCTGGCCGAGATCCGTCGGACCCTGGACGAAGGGGGCGGCCGCTCGTTTCAGGAGCGGAGGCAGGCGACCCCGGCCTCCCTGCGCGCGGCCGGACTGACCCCGGTGACGATGCGGACGTACATGCTCGAGCGGCGATCCCCGCTCGATCCCGCGGCCCACGACTACATCCAGCAGACGGTCTTCGCCCGCAACTGGGGCGATCGGCTGCGGGATCTGCTGAGCGCGGACGACTGGGCGGAGCGCATCCGCCTCTGCGACGAGGGATCCCCGGGCAACGTGCTCCGGAGCCCCGACTACTACTGCCTCTACCCGATCAGCGTGTTCAGCGCCCGGGCCTGAGGGCGGCGGCCCGCCTAGCTTTCCAGCTCCGAGAGCTGCTTGGTGGTGACGCCGAGGGCTCTCGCGAGGCGTCCCAGGGCCGAGGGCGAGAGGTTGGCCTGCTGGCCCGCCTCCAGCAGCGTGATGTAGCTCATGGCCAGCTGCGCCCGCTCGGCCAGCTGGGCCTGGGTCAGCCCCTGTCGCTCGCGCAGCTCGCGGACGATTTCGCCGAGCTTCTTCGCCTGCGGGCTCATCGACTGCTCACATCAGGTCCGACGGCTCGACGTCTCGGGCGGCGAGCAGGCGGCGCAGCTGCTTGAGGGCCGCGACCTCGATCTGACGCACCCGCTCGCGGGTGAGGCCGAGCCGCTGGCCGATGCGCTCGAGGGTCAGGGGCTCCTCGCTGCCCAGCCCGAAGCGCAGCGTCACCACCGTGCGCTCCCGATCGGGCAGGTCCTGCAGCACGCCGGCCAGATCGGCGCGCGCGCGGAGGACCGCGGCGAGACCCGCGCCCGGCTCCCCGCTCGGATCCTGGACGGTCTCGCCGAGGCTGCCGGTGCCGTCGGCCGCGGCCGGCTTGTCGAGCGACACCGGGTGCTGTCGCAGGCTCTCCAGCTGCTCGAGCTCGGCCACCGGGCGCCCCATCTCGGCGGCCACCTCGGTGGTCGTCGGCGTCCGCCCGAGCTTCTGGGTGAGCGCGTTGCGATGCCGGTTGAACTGGCCCAGCAAGGCCTCCACGTGCACGGGCAGGCGGATCGTGCGGGCCTGGTTCGCGAGCGCGCGCACCACCCCCTGACGGATCCACCACGTCGCGTAGGTCGAGAAGCGGGTGCCGCGGTCGGGCTGAAACCTGCGGGCAGCGTGGAGGAGACCCACGTTGCCTTCTTCGATCAGATCGAGGAGCGAGAGGCCCCGGTGCAGATACCGCCGCGCGATCTTGACCACGAGCCGGAGGTTCGCCTCGACCAGGTGCCGCTCAGCCTCGGGATCGCCGGCCTGGACCCGCCGCGCCAGCGCCTGCTCCTCCTCCGCGGTGAGCAGCTTGACGCGGGAGATCTCCTGCAGGTAGAGCGCGATCAGCTCGCGGCTGCGGTCCCCCGCCTCCGGCGCGTCCGGCTTCTCGCCGAGCTCGGCGGGGTCCTTCTCGAGCAGGGTCTCGAGAGGCTCGTCGCCGCCCTCGAGCTCATCCGCATCGGCGTCCGGAGCCATTTCGCAAGCTCACTCGTGCTCGTCGAGGTCCGAGCTGGAGGTCGCCACGTCGTCCTCGAAGACCGGCGACCGGTCCGAGGGCTCGAGCAGATGGAGCGGGTTGTAGGCCTTGCCGTCGCGCCGGACCTCGAAGTGGATGTGGGGGCCGGTGGCGTGGCCGCTGCGCCCGACGCTGGCGATGACCTGCCCCGCCTCGACCTGGTCCCCCGCCTCGACCATGTTGTTCAGGTTGTGAGCGTAAAGAGTGATGAAGCCGTGCTTGTGCTCGACCTTGACGACCTGCCCGTAGGCCCGGATCCAGCCCGAATAGATGACCGTGCCCGGTGCCGCCGCGTAGATCTGTGAGCCCATGTCGGCCGTGATGTCGATTCCGGCGTGCCAGCCCCGCGAGCGCTGGCCGAAGGTCGAGATGACCGGTCCTTCGACCGGCCAGACCAGCGGAATCCGCTCGTCCTGGAAGTCGGGCTCGGACAGCACCAGCGCGGTCAGGATACGCCGCGGGCCCACGCGCTTCACCACGGTGCCCTCGGGCAGCGGCTCCGTGATCTTCACGTCGCTGTCGCTGGCTCGCGGCGGCGTCACCCGGCAGCCGGGCACCACCAGCCGCTGGCCGGTGTGCAGCGCCGCCGGGTTCTCGAGGCGATTGGCCTCGATCAGGCTCTGCCGGGTCACGCGGTACCGGACCGCGATCCGGCTGATCGCCTCGCCGCGGCGAACGGTGTGCGTGCACATCACCGGTTTGGCGGACGGCTTGTGCGGGCCGGTGATCCGCGGCTGGCCGGTGTTCCGCGCGCTCGCCGCGGTCTTCGCGGACGAGGGGATCGACACGCTCTGGGCGTACGACCGGGCATCGGGACCGGCCAGGAGGGGCGTGAGCAGCAGTGACACGAGGAGTCCCCATGCCCGGGGACACCTCACGGATCGAACTCCGCGTAGCGGATGGAGAAGGATGTGTAGCGTCCGGTGAGCGGTCGCCAGGTCACCGCGATGTGCTCGACCCACGCCAGCGGCGGGCCCTTTTCCAGGTCGTGCATCAGCTCCTCGATGAGGTCGCGCCCGCCTTCCACTCGCACACGGACCTTGCCGTCCTTCAGATTCATGACGTAGCCGGCCAGCCCCAGCGACAGCGCCTTGCGCTGCACGAAGTTGCGGTAGCCGACGCCCTGCACGCGCCCCTGCACCACGATCTCGGCGGCGCTGCGCAGTCCCGTGACGCCCATGCCCGCTCCAGCGACGGCTCGAGAAAAATGGTCGGGGCGACTGGATTTGAACCAGCGACCTCCTGCTCCCGAAGCAGGCGCGCTACCAAGCTGCGCTACGCCCCGTCCGTACCCTTCACACCCAGGGTCTCACGACTCCCAGGCATATTTGCCGACGAGCTTCACGAACACGCACCCTGAATCCTCGGTGACGCGCTTGCCGCCCTGCACCTTGTCGATCACCTGCAGCACCTGGTTGGCCGCATCGCCAACCGGGATCACCATGCGCCCGCCCTCCGCCAGCTGCTCGAACAGCGGCGGCGGGACGGTGGGCCCGCCCGCCGCGACCAGGATGCGGTCGAACGGCGCCTCGTCCGGCCAGCCCAGCGTGCCGTTGGCGGCCCGCACCCACACGTTGCGATAGCCGAGCCCTTCCAGCGTCTCCCGCGCCCGCGTGGCCAGCCGCGGCAGCCGCTCGATCGTGCAGACCCGCGCGGCCAGCTCCGCCAGCACCGCGGCCTGATACCCGCAGCCGGTGCCGACCTCCAGCACCTTCTCGCGCCCGGTGAGCCGCAGCAGCTCCGTCATGCGGCCCACGATGAAGGGCTGCGAGATCGTCTGCCCCTCGCCGATCGGCAGCGGGTGATCCCCGTACGCCCGATCGCGCAGCGCCTCGTCCACGAACAGGTGCCGCGGCAGACGCCGCATCGCCTCGATCACGCGCGCATCCGTCACGCCGCGCGCGATCAGCTGCTCCTCCACCATCCGCTCGCGCTCGCGCGCGAATCGCGGCGAGCCCGGCGCCGGGTCCGGGCCGCTGCTCACCGCCGCCGCTTCCTCTTGCTCTTCAGCACCGCGTTCAGCGCGCCTTCCCACTCGGCCATGCGGCCCAGCGCCCCGTGATGCGTCAGGTCCAGGTGCAGCGGCGTCACCGACGCGAAGCCTCCGTGCACCGCCGCGATGTCGGCGCCGGTGTCCTCCGCCCACTCCGGCGGGCCCGCCCCGATCCAGTAGTACGGACGGCCTCGCGGATCGACTTCCCGGATCACCTTCTCACGGTAGACCCGATGTCCAAGCCGCGTCAGGCGGATCCCCTTCACCTCGCCGCGCGGCACGTTCACGTTCAGCAGTGTCTTGGCCGGCAGCCCTTCCACGAGCAGCCGCGTGGCCACCGCCCGCGCGACCGGGGCCGCGCCGTCGAAGCCGTCGGTGTCGGGCTCCGCCTGTGACACCGCCATCGACGGCACGCCCAGCAGCGTCCCTTCCATCGCCGCCGACACCGTGCCCGAGTACGTCACGTCGTCGCCCAGGTTGGTGCCGTGGTTGACCCCCGAGGCCACCAGCACCGGGGGCTCCGGCAGCAGCCCGAGCACGGCCAGGTTCACGCAGTCCGACGGCGTGCCGTTCACCGAGAACTTCCGCTCCGCGACGCGATCCACCCGGAGCGGCCGGTGCAGCGTGAGGGCGTGCCCCACCGCGCTCTGCTCCCGATCCGGCGCCACCACATACACCTCGCCGAGCGGTTCGAGCGCCTCCGCGAGCACGGCCAAACCGCGCGCGTGAATCCCGTCATCGTTGGTGACGAGGATCACGGGCGCCATGGTGATTGAAATTGGTCGGGGCGACTGGATTTGAACCAGCGACCCCTTGACCCCCAGTCAAGTGCGCTACCGGGCTGCGCCACGCCCCGACCCACGGCGCATTGTACGGACTCGGCAGGACAAACTCAAGACGAGCGGCCGGGTCGCGAAGCGGCGAGGCGCTGGCGAATGGCCTGCAGCCGCGACCGCGTGCGCCGGAGCACCTCCTCCAGCGTCGCGCCGCGCAGGCCCAGGTCCATCTGATCCAGCCCGCGCGACTCGCTACGCAGGCGCTTCTTCGCGCCCTCGAGCGTGAGTCGCTCGTCGTAGAGGAGCGACTTGATGCGCAGCACCAGCTCTAGATCGGCCTTGCGGTACAGGCGCTGGCCGGCCGGGTTCTTCTTGGGACGGAGCAGCTTGAACTCGGACTCCCAGTAGCGGAGCACGTATGCCGGGATCTCCGTGATCGTCTCGACCTCGCCGATCCGGTAGTAGAGCTTGTCGGGAACCGTGCTCATTCCCCGCGGACCTCTGGCCTAGACGTTGATCCGGAGCTTGAGACCCTTGCTCGGCTTGAACGTCAACACCTTGCGCGCGGTGATCTCGATGCTATCGCCGGTCTGGGGATTGCGCCCGCGGCGCGACGCCTTTTGCCGGATGCGGAAGTGGCCGAAGCCGACGATCTTCACGTCTTCCCCCTTTTCGAAGCACCGGAAGATGATGTCGAACAGCGACTCCACCACCGAGGCCGACTGCCGCTTGGACAGCCCGTGGGCCGCCACCGCGTTGATCAGGTCGTTCTTGGTCAGCGCCGTCACCTCCTCTCGTCGATTTACTTGGGCGGGCCCGACGTCACGAAGCCCGTGTGTCCCTTGCCCTGCAGATCCTCGCGAGCCGCGGCGGCCCGCGAGCGATCGGGATATCCACCGACGCGCACCACGTGCAGCGGGGCGTCGCGCGTCACCTGCGTGACCTGCACCGCGAAGCCCTCGGCGCGCAGCGTCTTGGCCAGGCCCTCCGCGTTGCGGCCCTCCTTGAACGCGCCCACCTGGACCCAGTAATTGCCGGCGGCCGGCGCCTTCGGGTTGCTCTTGCTCGGGGCCACCGCCGCGGTCCGCTCGGGGGCCTTCGCCTTCTCCGCCTTCTCGGCGGCCCTGGTCGGCGCGCTCGCGGGCGGGATCTCGGGGCGCGCGGGCGCCGGGGCGGGCGCGGGCGTGATGGCCGCCGGGGGCGACGAGGGCACCGGGGTTGCCGGCGCCGGCGGTGTCACCGGCGCCGGCGTGACCGCCGCCGGCGGCGCAGTCGCGCTCGGTCCCGGCGCGGGCGGCGTTGCGGGAGTCGGGGCCGGCGTGCTCGGCGCGGCCGCGGGCGGCGGCGTGGGCGCGCTCGGCCTGGGAATCGGCGCCGGCGTCACCAGCTTCGGCGGCGCCGGCGGCTCGAACCAGCCGCCGATCAGCGGCACCGCGATCACCGCGATCACCGCGAGGACGAGCAGCACGAGGACGGCACGAAACCAGCCGGTCGCAAAGATGCTGCGCTGGCCTTCGTAGTCGTCCTGCTCTTCGTCTTCGAGGAAGTCGTCCTGCTCGGGGCGCTCAGGGCTCACGCGCTCAGTCCTCGCTGGCTGCCGGTTCGTGAAAAGTTAGGCAATGGTAGCGCCAGTCCCGGAGGCGGTCAAACGAAATCGCTAGGGGTTCTGCCTAGTTACGGGCTACCGGCTCATGCCCGACGGCGGGCCCGCCCCGGCCGGCCCGCTCCCCGTCCCACACTCTTGCGGAAGAGCAGCCGAATCGGCGAGCCGGCGAAGCCGTACGCGTGCCGGAGCGAGTTGATCAGGTAGCGCTCGTAGGAGAAGTGGATCGCGTCCGGCAGATTCACGCGAACGGCGAACGTCGGCGGCGACACCGCGACCTGCTGCGCCGACTGGATCCGCAGCGCCACGCCGCGCGCGGACATCGGACGACGCTCCACCGCCTGGCGCAGCGTGGACAGCAGATCGCCCGGCTGCAGCCGCTTCTGAGCCTCGGCCGCCACCGCGTCCACCTGGTCGAAGAGATCGCGGAGCCCGAGCCGCGTGACCGCCGACGTGAAGCAGACCGGGGCGTGCTCGAGGAACGGCAGGCGCTCGTAGATCTGATTGGTGACGTCGCTCTTGGTCACCAGGCCGGGCGGCACCAGGTCCCACTTGTTCACCGCCACCACCGTCGCGCGGCCCGCGTCGTTGGCGTAGCCCGCGATGTGCGCGTCCTGCGCGGCCACGCCCTCGGCGGCGTCGAGCACCAGCACCGCGACCTGACAGCGCTCCAGGCTCTTGAGCGCCATCACCACCGAGAGCTTCTCGAGCGCCTCGGTCACCTTCCCCTTGCGCCGGATGCCCGCGGTGTCGATCAGCAGGTATTCGCGGTCGCGGAAGGTGAGCGGCGTGTCCACCGCGTCGCGGGTGGTGCCGGGTTGGTCGTGCACCAGCACCCGCTCGTGGCCGAGCACCGCGTTGACCAGCGACGACTTGCCCACGTTGGGCCGCCCGATGATGGCCACCCGCGTGCCTTCGCTCGTGGCCTCCGGCACCGTCGCGGGCGCCCGCTCGCGGCAGGCCTCGAGCAGCTCGGCCACGCCGCGGCCGTGCTCGGCGGAGACGGTCAGCACCGGCGTGAAGCCCAGGCGGTAGGCGTCGCCGATCGCCGCATCCTGCCCGCCGCCGTCGATCTTGTTGATCGCGAGCAGCACCGGCCGGCCGCTCTTGCGGAGGATCGTCGCGATCTCCTCGTCGAGGCCGGTCACGCCCGCGCGTCCGTCCACCACGAACACCAGGAGATCGGCCTCCTCGACGGCCTGCAGCACCTGGCGCCGCACGCCCTGCACCAGGTCCGACGCGCTGCTCGGATCGAAGCCGCCGGTATCCACCACGGTGGCCTGCCAGCGCTCGAAGGCGGCGGTGCCGTACAGCCGGTCGCGCGTGACGCCCGGCACGTCCCGCACGAGCGATCGCCGCCGGCCGATGAGGCGATTGAAGAGCGTGGACTTGCCCACGTTGGGGCGGCCGACGATGGCGATGATCGGGCGCAGCATGTCCTGCCTCCTCCCGGTCGCCCGCTACCGTCCGAGGAGGGCGGCCAGGAAGGCGGGGGCGTCGGGCTCGACCGCGGTGACCGGAACGCCGAGCGCGCCGGCGAGGTCGGCCGGCGTGAGGTCGTCGAGGAAGACGCCGGCCCCATCGCGCAAGGTCACCGCGGGCAGCAGCACCTCGTCGCCGAGCTCGCCCGTTCCGCACGCGGCCTGCGCGAGCTGGATCTGGATGTCGCGTCCGGTGAGGAGCCCGGCCACTCCGATACCGCGCCCGAAGAAGTCGTTGGCGATGGGGGCCAGGCTCACCGTCAGGCCGTCCACGCGCACGCGGTCGAGCAGCGCGCGCATGCGGGGCGCGAACATCTGGCCGGTGACCACCGTCACGCGGCGGGGGCGCCCGAGGGGCGCGGGCGGCCGGGCGATGGCGCGCGCGAAGGCGTCCTCGAAGCGACGCACGAGGCCGATTCCGTCCTCGGCGACTGCGAAGCCCTCGTAGGCGCGCGCCGGCGGCAGGGGCAGGCCGGACTTCAGATAGAGCTCGTCGGCCGCCCACACGAAGCGGGTGCCGAGCGAGACCTGGAACGCGCCCTGCCATTCCTCGATGGTGCGCACCAGGACGGCCGCCTCCTCGAGGGTGACCGCGCGCAGATCCGGCAGCCGCTCGCGGTGCCGCGTCAGGCCGACCGGCACCACCGCGACGGTGGGCACCGCCGGGTGCAGCCGCGCCAGCTCGTGCACGGTGCGCTCGAGCTGGGCGCCGTCGTTCCGGCCCGGGCACAGCACGATCTGCGCGTGCATCGCGATGCCCGCCTTGGCGAGACGCTCCATCACCGGCAGCAGCTCGCGGCGCACGCGCGGCTGGCCGAGCAGGGCGTGGCGCAGATCGGGATCGGTGGCGTGCACCGAGACGTACAGCGGCGACAGCCGCTGTGCCTCGATGCGCTCGAGCTCGGCCTCCTCGAGGTCGGTGAGCGTGATGTAGTTGCCGTGGAGGAAGGACAGGCGGAAGTCGTCGTCCTTGACGTAGAGGCTCTTGCGCATGCCCTTGGGCAGCTGGTGGATGAAGCAGAACACGCACTTGTTCGCGCAGGTGGCGATCTCGGCGGGACGCGGCGGCTCCAGCTCGAGCCCGAGGCCGGCGGGACGTCGGACGAGGTGTAGCGTGTGCGCGCGGCCCTCCCGCTCGACGCCGAGCCGCAGCCGCTCCTCGCCGGCGTGGAAGTGGAAGTCGATGACGTCGCGCAGCGGCTCGCCGTTGATCGCGAGGATCCGATCTCCCGCCCGCAGCCCCGCCCGCTCCGCGGCTCCGCGGGCAGCCACCCGAGCCACCACCACCCCGTCCGGAACCGGCGCCGTCCGTCTCGGCACGGTCAGACCCGGTCGTGCTCGTGCACGGAGCCGTGGGCCTCGAGCTGCTTGAGCCCCATCACGATGTACTGCAGGCCCGAGGTCACCGTGAAGCCGGCGGTCACCCACGCCAGGACCTTGGTGGTGACGGGCGGCAGGAGCTGGAAGTAGCCGGACGCCATCGCGGCCAGGACGGTGGCCATCTGGAACACCGTGGACATCTTGCCGATCCACGTCGGCGCGGGGTGGACGGTGCCGCCGGCCACGTGGATGACGAGCACGCCGATGCTCAGCACCACATCGCGGCTCACCACGACCGCGGTGATCCAGAACGGGATGACCTTGAGCCACGTGAGCGTCACGAAGCCGCACGTCAGCAGCAGCTTGTCGGCGAGGGGATCCAGGAAGGCCCCGAGGCGCGTCTGGCATCCCTGCACCCGGGCGATGTAGCCATCCAGCATGTCGGTCAGGCTGGCCAGGCAGAACACCAGCAGCGCCGCGCCGGGCCGCCGATAGACGAGCAGCGTCACGAAGACGGGGATCAGCAGGATGCGCAGCGTCGTGAGCCAGTTGGGAAGTCCCATGAGACGGTCCGCGAGGGCCGAGGCCCGATTGTAGCACCGACCCCCTCCGGCCCGTCGGGACGCCGGCTCCGACGGGCGCGAGAGGGAGCGCCTGCGACGGGCTAGTCCTTCAGGCGATACCCTTCGAGCGAGGTCAGCAGGCGGCGCGGCAGCTCGACCTCCAGCCGAACCCCGTCCGGCTCGTTACGTCGGGAGATCACGCGGCCGCGCTCGTAGCAGACGGCCAGCGACGGGCCGTCGGAGTACGGGATCCGGAGGGTGAGCCGGGCCACCCGCGGCTGCAGCGCTTCGTCGATGCGGGTGCGAAGCGACTCCATGCCTTCCCCGGTGCGCGCCGAGATCGCCACGCCGTCGAAGCGGGCGAGCAGCGCGCGGGCCGCTCCCGGCTCCAGCCGGTCGATCTTGTTCAGGGCCACCACCGTGGGGCGGCCCATCAGCTCGAGCTCGCCCAGCAGCGACTCCACCGCCTGCATCTGATCGTCCAGGCCGGGGTGGCTCGCGTCCACCACGTGCACGAGCACGTCGGCCTCGGCCAGCTCCTCGAGCGTAGCCTTGAAGGCGGCGACCAGCTGGTGGGGCAGCTTGCGGATGAAGCCCACCGTGTCGGTCAGCACGAAGGAGGCGTGGGTCGGGCTCGTGACCAGCCGCGCGGTCGGATCGAGCGTGACGAACAGCGCGTCGGCGGCGACGCGATCCTCGCCGGTGAGGTGGTTGAGCAGCGTGGTCTTGCCCGCGTTGGTGTACCCCACCAGCGCGACCACCGGGACGCCGCTGGCCTTGCGCCGATCACGCAGCAGCCGTCGGTGCGTGCGCACGCGCTGCAGCTCCCCGCGAATCTTCTGGATCCGGTGCCGGATGATACGGCGGTCGGACTCGATCTGCATCTCGCCCGGTCCGCGGGTGCCGATGCCGCCGCCGGTCCGCTCCAGGTGCTTCCACTGGCCGACCAGCCGGGGCAGCAGGTACGAGAGCTGCGCCAGCTCCACCTGCAGCTTGCCCTCCATGGTGCGGGCGCGCTGGGCGAAGATGTCGAGGATCAGCGCGGTGCGGTCGATCACGCGGACGCCGAGCGAGCCGCCGAGGTTCCGCTCCTGGATCGGCGAGAGCGAGTCGTCGGAGATCATCAGGTCGGCGCCCTGGCGCTTGGAGAGCGTCTTGATCTCCTCGACCTTGCCCTTGCCGAAGTAGAGGCCGGGCGTGGGCGCCCGGCGATCCTGAGTGGCCCGTCCCACCACCTTCGCGCCCGCCGATTCGGCCAGGCGTCCCAGCTCGTCCAGGCTCTCTTCCACCACGACGCGCGGCTGGCTGGGCAGGCGCAAGGCCGCCAGCACCGCTTTCTCGCGCGACTTCACTCGGTCAATCCCTCCTGGGTGATCTGCTTGAGCACCGTCTCGGCGGCCGCGTCGATGCCGCCCGCCTCGTCCACGTCCAGCCAGCGGATCTCGGGATCGCGCGCGAACCACGTCATCTGTCGCTTGGCGTAGCGGGTGGTGTCGCGGATCATCAGCCGGAGCGCCTCGTCCAGCGGGATGAGGCCGCGGCCGGCCTGGACGAACGCCCGGTAGCCGATGCCGTCCATCGGCGGCCGCTCCGGGTCGTATCCGGCGTCCAGCAGGCGTGTCACCTCCTCCATCATGCCACGCTCGACCATCGCGCGCGCCCGTTCGGCGATCGCCTGGTTGAGCACCGGCCGCTTGCGGCCGAGGCCGATCACGAGCAGCCGCCATGCCGCGGGCGCGCGCTCCCAGCTGCCCTGCCCCGGCTCGCCCGTGACCGCGCCGGGCCGGGCGTGGATCTCGAGGGCGCGCACGATGCGGATCCGGTCGTTCGGATGCAGCCGCGCCGCGACCTCGGGCGACGCCGCGGCCAGCCGCGCGTGCAGCGCGGGCGCGCCGTGCGCGGCCGCGAAGCGCTCGAGCGCCTCGCGGAGGGCGGGATCGGCGGGCGGCGCCGGCGTGAGCCCCTTCAGGAGCCCCCGCACGTAGAGCCCGGTGCCGCCCACCACGACCGGCAGCCGCCCGCGGGAGTGGATGGCCGCGATGGTCGCGAGGGCATCGGCGCGAAAGCGCGCGACGTGGTAGCGCTCGTCCGGGCCCGCCACGTCGAGGAGGTGGTGTGGAACGGCCCCGCGCTCCGCCGCGGTCGGCTTCCCGGTGCCGATGTCCATGCCCCGATAGACCTGCCGCGAGTCCGCGCTGACCACCTCGATCGGCACGTGGGCGGCCAGCCGCACCGCCACCGCGGTCTTCCCGACCGCGGTGGGGCCCACCAGCACCAGCAGTGGCGGCGCGCTCACCACGTTCGCCCGAGGTCGCGCTTGATGTCGCGCAACCGCCCTCGGCCCGCGTCCCTCACCACGTTCGCCCGAGGTCGCGTTTGATGTGCGC
>DATFYA010000043.1 GCA_035315345.1 Candidatus Methylomirabilota bacterium | reverse complement strand
TGGGCTGTCTCACTGCGTGTGCGTTGGGCCTCTTCGCCCTTCGGGCTCATCGGGGCGTCCTTGGCTACGGTTCTGAGTCGTCGGTGGGCTGTCTCGCGGCGTGTGCGTTGGGCCTCTTCGCCCTTCGGGCTCATCGGGGTGTCCTTGGCTACGGTTCTGAGTCGTCGGTGGGCTGTCTCGCTGCGTGTGCGTTGGGCCTCTTCGCCCTTCGGGCTCATCGGGGCGTCCTGGGCGACGGTTCTGAGTCGTCGGTGGGCTGTCTCGCGGCGTGTGCGTTGGGCCTCTTCGCCCTTCGGGCTCATCGGGGCGTCCTTGGCGACGGTTCTGAGTCGTCGGTGGGCTGTCTCACGGCGTGTGCGTTGGGCCTCTTCGCCCTTCGGGCTCATCGGGGCGTCTTTGGCGACTGTGCGTCGCGATCGTTCATCGTGAGAAGCGGGCGGGTAGGAATGGCACGATGGCGTCGGGGATCTCGCCGTCGACGATGCAGCGGGCCATCACCGCGGCGGTCACGGGCGCGAGCAGGATGCCGTTGCGGTAGTGGCCGGTGGCCACGAAGAGGGCGTCGATGCCCGGCGCGGGGCCCAGGACCGGCTGGCCATCCGAGGCCCACGGGCGAAAGCCGAACCAGGAGCGCGTGATCGGGCGGCCGCCGATGCCAGGCGCCAGCGCGAGGGCCTGGGCGATGAGCGAGCCGAGCCCGTCGGGCGTGACCGCACGCTCGAAGCCCACCCGCTCGACGGTGGCGCCGATCAGCAGCTCGCCCGAGGGCCGCGGCACCAGGTAGATGTCGTCGCCATGAATCGCGTGGGAGAGCAGCGAGGGCACGTTGCTCACCGCGAGCATCTGGCCGCGCACCGGCCCCACCGGCAGATCGAAGCCGGCGGCCGCGGCGAGCCGGCCGGACCAGGCGCCGGCGGCGAGCAGGACCGCGTCGGCGCGGACCGATTCGCCGTCCATCGTCACGACCCCGCGGGCGCGGCCGTCGTCAACCAGGAGCCGCGACACCTCGGTGCCGGGGCACACCGTCACGCCGCGCGCGGCGGCGGCGAGCGCGTAGGCGGTCACCAGGCGCTGGTTGTTGATCCAGTGGTCGCCCTGCACCAGGAGGGCCGCGGTCAGATCCTTCGCGAGCGCCGGCTCGAGCGCGTGCAGATCGCCGCCCTCGACCAGGCGGATGCCGAGCTCGCGGGCGAGCGGCCACGCGAGGCGGGCGCGCGCCGCCTCGATCTCGTGCGGGCCGACGAGCGGGTACAGCGTGCCCGCGGTCATGTGCTCGACGTCCACGCCGGTGGCCGCGCGCAGCTCCGCCACCACGCCGGGATAGAGCCGCCAGCTCTCGATCGCGAGCCGGTCGTACGGGCCGGGATCGGGCGAGCTGCCGAGCGGCGAGAGGATCCCCGCCGCCGCGCTCGAGGCCTCCGCGCCGGGCGCGCCGCGCTCGAAGAGCGTCACCCGGCAGCCGCGCCGGGCCAGCTCGAGGGCACAGGCGCAGCCGATGATGCCGCCGCCGACCACCGCCACCGCGGGCGCGGCGGCCATCAGGCGCGTCCGAGCGCGTCGAGGAACGCCTTGACCGCGTCCGCGGGGCGCGCGGCTCCGTAGATGCCGCGGATCACCGCGACGCCCACCGCGCCCGCGGCCAGCACCTCCCGCGCCCGCGCGGGCGTGATGCCGCCCACCGCGATCACCGGTCGGGCCACCGCGCTCGCCACGCGCTCGAGTGCGCCCAGCCCCTGCGGAGCGCCGAACGCGCGCTTGGACGGGGTGTCGTAGACGGGGCCGAAGACCACGAAGTCGGCGCCGTCGGCCTCGGCCTGACGCGCCTCGGCCAGGGAATGCGTGGAGGCGCCGATCAGGAAACCGGGCGGCGAGATCGCGCGCAGCGCCGGGACCGGCAGCGAGGCGTGCGTGCGCTGCACGCCGTCGGCGCCGGCGGCCAGCGCCACGTCCGCACGGTCGTTGACCACGAGTCGCGCGCCGTGGCGGCAGGTGCTCTCGCGCAGCTCCTTCGCCAGCGCCAGCAGCTCACGCACCGCGAGGTCCTTCTCCCGCAGCTGCACCGCCCGCAGCCCGGCGCCCAGGCACTCGTCCACGATGTCCGCGGGGGGCCGGCTCGCGGTAAGGCGGTCGGTGATGAGGTAGAGCGAGAAGCCTAGCTGGTCCACTCGGGCACGCCCTCCAGCGGGGAGGACGCGGTCGCGTAGAGCTTCTTGCCGATCCGACCCGCCTTGAAGGCCAGCCGCCCGGCCTCCACCGCCAGGCGCATCGCGGTGGCCATCGCCACGGGGTCCTTGGCCGACGCGATGGCGGTGTTCATGAGCACGCCGTCGCACCCCAGCTCCATCGCGATGGCCGCATCCGACGCGGTACCCACGCCCGCGTCGACGATGACCGGCACCGTGACCGCTTCGAGGATGAGCTTGATGTTGTACGGGTTGCGGATGCCGAGCCCCGAGCCGATGGGCGCCCCCAGCGGCATGACCGCGGCCGCCCCGGCGTCCTCGAGCTTCTTGGCCATCACCGGATCGTCGTTCGTGTAGGGCAGCACGGTGAAGCCCTCGCGCGCGAGGGTGCGGGTGGCCTCCAGCAGACCCAGCACGTCCGGGAAGAGCGTCCGCGAGTCGCCGATGACCTCGAGCTTGACCAGCGTGCCCAGGCCGGCCTCTCGCGCCAGGTAGCAGGTCCGGACCGCCTCGTCGGCCGAGTAGCAGCCGGCGGTGTTGGGCAGGAGCACGTACTTCTTGGGGTCGACGTAGTCGAGCAGCGACTCGCCCTGCCCCGGCAGGCTCACCCGGCGCACCGCAACGGTGACGATCTCGGATCCGGAGGCCTCGATGGCCTCGCGCATGTTCTCGAACGACGGGTATTTCCCCGTCCCCACGATGAGACGGGACTTGAACTCTTTCCCACCCAGCCACAGTGATGTGTCGTACATGTCTAGCCTCCGCCCATTGGGTGGACGATCTCGATCTTGTCGCCGTCCTTGATCCGGGTCTCGGCGTACTGCGACCGCTGCGCGACCTCGCGGTTCAAGGCCACCGCGGTGAACTCGCGGCGAATCTTGAGATGGGCGAGCAGCCCGTCGATCGTGATGTCGGGGGGCAGCTCCATCGGCTTGCCGTTCACGGTGACCGTCATGAAAAAAACCGCACGCCTTTCGAGAAAGGGTGCGGTCCAGTGCCGATGCCTCCGCGTCACGTTCCCTTCGCTGGAATTACCCAGTGCAGGTTCGAGGGGTCCCGGGCCGCACCCGGTTCTCAGGAAACCTCCCCCAGCGACGCGGTTCGAATTATACCTCAGCGTCGAGCTGCCGTGCGAGGGCCGCCGGCTCGGTCACCGGAAGCTGACAGACGTAGTGCCGGCACACGTAGGCGGTGGGCCGGCCGCTCTGGGCTCCCCGGTCCGCGAGGAGCGGCAGCCCGGCGGCACCCGGCGAGCCCTCCGCAGCGCCGACCACCACCCGGTTCGGCTGGTAGCGACCGAAGACCGCGTCGACCAGCGGCGCCAGCGCGCGCTCGTGCCCGGCGGGCCACACCAGCGCGATCTCGGCCACCGGCCCCAGGTGGAAGTCGAGCGCGGAGAGGTAGCGGCCGAAGCCCGAGGGGTAGCGCTGCATGAGATCGGCCATCGGACGCAAGGCGCGCAGCGCGAGGGCCTCGTAGCGCTCCTCGCCCAGCACGACCGCCAGGCGCAGCAGCCAGTCGATAGCCACCGAGGTGCCGCTGGGCACCGCGTTGTCGAAGATGTTGCGGGGGCGCACCACCAGGCTCTCCTGATCGTGGCCGGTGTCGAAGAAGGCCTCGCGGTCGGGGCTCCAGAAGAGGCGCAGCGCCTCCTCGGCCAGCCGTCGCGACTCGTCGAGCCAGCGACGATCGAAGGTGGCCTCGTAGAGAGTCAGCAGCCCCGCCCCCACCATCGAGTAGTCCTCGAGGTAGCCGGTGATGCGGGCCTGGCCGTCCTTCCACGAGCGCAGCAGGCGGCCGTCGCGGACCATCTGGCTCGTGAGGAACTCGGCGTTGCGCACCGCGGTGGCCAGGTAGTCGGTGCGGCCCAGCACCGCGGCGGCTTCCGCGAACGCCGCGAGCATCAGGCCGTTCCAGGAGGCGAGGACCTTGTCGTCCAGGCCCGGGTGCACGCGCTCCTCCCGCACGCCGTGGAGGATCACCCGCGCCCGCGCCACCGCGTCGGCCAGCGCTGACTCGGTCATGCCGAGCGACGCGGCCACGTCCGCGGGCTCCCGCGGCACGAACAGGATGCTGTGGCCCTCGAAGTTCGGGCCATCCGCGACGCCCCAGTAGCCCAGCGCCACGCGCGCGAGGCCCGGATCTCCGAGGGCGACCTCGATCTCCTGGGGCGACCAGACGAAGAACTTGCCCTCGACGCCTTCGGAGTCGGCGTCCTGGGCGGAGTAGAAGCCGCCCCCGGGGTGCGTCATCTCGCGCCGCACGTAGTCGAGCGTCTCCTCGGCGATTCGACGGTATTCGGGGTCGCCGGTGGCGAGCCAGCCGTGCAGGTAGAGGGAGGCGAGCTGGGCGTTGTCGTAGAGCATCTTCTCGAAGTGCGGCACCAGCCACTGGCCGTCCACCGAGTAGCGATGGAAGCCGCCGCCCAGCTGGTCGTAGATGCCGCCGCGGGCCATGCGCGTGAGGGTGTGGCGCAGCATCGCGAGCGCGCGCGCATCGCCGGTGCGCCGGCCCATCCGCAGCACCGCCTCCCACGTCATCGGCTGGGGGAACTTCGGGGCCTGGCCGAGGCCGCCGTCGCGCTCGTCGTACTCGGCGCTCAGGCCCAGATAAGCCTGGACGAGCACGTCGCGGCTCAGGAGGCTCGCGGCCCCGCTCAGCCGGCCCGACTGCCCCATCGACTCCACGAGCTGGCGCCCCGCCTCGAGTACCTCGCCGCGACGCGAGTGGTACGCGTCGGCGATCGACTGGAGGAGCCGCGGGAAGGCCGGCATGCCGTGGCGGTCCACCGGCGGGAAGTAGGTGCCGCCGTAGAAGGGCACGCCGTCCGGGGTCAGGAACACGGTCATCGGCCAGCCGCCGCGGCCGGTCATGGACTGCACCGCCTGCATGTAGATCTGGTCCACGTCCGGGCGCTCCTCGCGGTCCACCTTGATCGAGACGACGAGGCGATTCATCAGCGCGGCGATCTCGTCGTTCTCGAACGACTCGCGCTCCATGACGTGACACCAGTGGCAGGCCGAGTAGCCGACCGAGAGCAGGACCGGCTTGTCGTCGCGCCGGGCCCGCTCGAAGGCCTCGGGGCCCCACGGATACCAGTCCACCGGGTTGTGGGCGTGCTGCAGGAGGTAAGGGCTGGTTTCCCGGGCGAGGCGGTTCGTATATTCGGTAGGATGCATGAGGGGTGTGCGCTATTACCTAGTAAGATTGTCAACTATAGCCCATGCGGAGTTCGTTTGTCTTCTGCGGCGTCGGG
>DATFYA010000042.1 GCA_035315345.1 Candidatus Methylomirabilota bacterium | reverse complement strand
CGCGGGGAGACCGCGCGGCCGGACGCGCTCGAGGCGCTGGTCACGCGCGGCGAGGCGCTCGGGTTCGCCTCGGTGGTGATCGCCGACCACGTGGTGTTCCCGGTCACGATCAGGTCGCGCTATCCCTACACGGTGAGCGGGGCCTTCCCCGGCCAGGGCGACGCGCTCGAGCAGCTCTCGCTGATGGCCTTCATCGCGGGCAAGGCCCGCACCCTGCGGCTCATCAGCAGCGTGATGATCCTGCCGCACCGCAACCCGGTGGTGACCGCCAAGATGCTCGCCACCATCGACGTGCTGTCGGGCGGCCGCGTCACCGTCGGCGTCGGGGTGGGGTGGCTGCGCGAGGAGTTCCAGGCGCTCGCCGCGCCCGACTTCGACCGCCGGGGCGCGGTGAGCGACGAGTACCTCCGCATCTTCAAGACCCTCTGGACCGAGGATCCGGCGTCCTTCCACGGCGAGTTCTATCGCTTCGACCGGATCCACTGCATGCCGCATCCCGTGCAGAAGCCGCATCCCCCGATCTGGATCGGCGGCCACAGCAAGCCCGCGCTCCGCCGGGTCGCGCGCCTGGGCGACGGCTGGCATCCGGTGGGCGCCAACCCGGCCGCGCCGCTTCGTCCGGCCGAGATGCGCGTGTTGCTCGACGAGCTGCGCCGCCTCGCCGAGGCGGAGCGACGCGATCCCGCGACGCTGACCATCTCCTACAAGGCGCCGCTCTACGACGCCGGGCAGGGCGTCGACGGCGGCCGCGAGCGTCGTCCGTTCTCGGGGAGCCCGCAGGCCATCGTCGACGACATCGGCGCCTTCGCGGCCCTCGGGGTCAGCGAGCTGATCTTCGACTTTCGCAGCGAGACCCTCGCCGAGAGCCTCGACCGCATGGAGCGCTCCGCCGCCATGCTTCGCGCCTGAGCTCGGCCCTCATAGTCCTCGGCCGCGCCCGCTCGACGTGTTGCTCTGGCGCTCGGAGCCGTCTACTCTATGGCCCGTCGCCCACAAGGAGAATTCTCATGGCCGAGCTACCCGCTGACGTCACGCTGGACGAGGTCAAGGAGCGCGCCCGCCTCGCCGGTCTCCCGATCCCCGAGGCGCGTCTCTCGATGGTGCGCGGCTTCCTGATGAACGCGCTCCGGCCGATCCGGGCCCTCGACAGTCGCACCGTGCGGACCGTCGAGCCGGCGGTGACCTTCGATGCGAGAGGCGATTCTCAGCACGGGAGCGGCTCATGAGCGCCGACGAGCTGTGCTACGCGGGCATCCGGGAGCTGGGCGGGCTCTTCCGCCGCCGCGAGCTGTCCCCGGTGGACTACGCGACCGATCTGCTCGGCCGCATCGAGCGCCTCGACAAGCACCTCGCCTCGTTCGTCACGGTGACCGCGGAGCGCGCGCTCGCCGACGCCCGCGCCGCCGAAGCCGCGCTCAAGCGGGGCGACGCGGGCCCGCTGACCGGGATCCCCATCGCCTACAAGGATCTCTACGCGACGCGCGGCATCCGCACCACCGCCGGCTCCGCGCTGCTCGCCGACTGGGTGCCCGACTTCGACTGCACGTGCGTGGCACGCCTGCAGCAGGCCGGCATGGTCATGCTCGGCAAGGCGATCACCCACGAGTTCGCCTTCGGCATCCAGTTCCCCGGTCATCGCTTTCCGCCCGCCCGCAATCCGTGGAACCTCGAGCACATCCCGGGCGGCTCCAGCAGCGGCTCCGGGGCGGCGCTGGCCGCCGGGCTCACGGTCGGCTCGCTGGGCTCCGACACCGGCGGCTCCATCCGCGGGCCGGCGGCCTTCTGCGGCATCAGCGGGCTCAAGCCCACCTACGGGCGGGTGAGCCGCGCCGGCGTCGTCACGCTGTCGTGGACGCTCGATCACACCGGGCCGATGGCCCGCTCGGCCGAGGACTGCGCGTATATCTTGCAAGCCCTCGCCGGACACGATCCGGCCGATCCGGCGTCCGCGCGCGAGCCGGTGCCGGACTTCCTCGCCGGCCTCGAGGGCGGCGTGAAGGGGCTGCGGGTCGGGGTGGTGCGCGACTACTTCTTCGACCAGGTGGAGCCGGAGACGGTGGCCGCCTTCGAGCGGGCGCTGGGCGAGCTGGCCCGGCTCGGAGCCGCGGTGCGCGACGTGGCGATCCCGAGCATCCACGCCACCCCGTCGTTCATGGTGATCATGCTCAGCGAGGCCTACGCCTATCACGAGCGCGATCTGCGCACGCGCCCCGAGCTGTACGGCGAGGTGCTCCGCGAGAAGCTGATGGCGGGCGGGCTGTTCCGCGCCGCCGAGTACGTGCAGGCGCAGCGCCTGCGGGCGCAGATCCGTGAGGACACCGCCCGCGCGCTCGAGTCGGTGGACGTGCTGATCACCCCGACCGTGCTCGGGCCCGCCCCCGCGTTCAAGGTCGTGCTCGATCCCGATTTCCCGTTCGCCAAGTCGAACATGGGCCCCTTCAACATCACCGGGCTGCCGACCCTCGCCCTTCCCACCGGCTTCTCCACCAGCGGCCTGCCCCTGTCGATGCAGATCTCCGGGCGGCCCTTCGACGAGGCCACCGTGCTGCGCGCGGGCCACGCCTATCAGCGCGCGACCGACTGGCATCGCCGCCGGCCGCCGGTGCCGGCGTGAGCGAGTCGTGAGCACGCCGGTCAGTACGATCGCCGGTCTGGAGGACCTCAAGGCGCACGTCGGCCGGCGGGAGACCGCCACCGACACCGTCACCGCCGCGCCCGCGAATCTCCTCAATCTCACGTTCGGACGAGGGGAGCCCGATTTCCAGCCGGGTGACCCGCTGCCGCCGGGCTGGCAGTGCCTCTACTTCCTGCCGCGGTTCGGCCCCGACGCGCTGCGGCCGGACGGCAGCCCCGTCGACACCGGGGTGATCCCGCCGATGCCGCTGCCGCGCCGGATGTTCGCGGGCGAGCGCTTCCGCTTTCACCGGCCGCTCCGCATCGGCGAGACGGTGCGGCGCGAGACCGAGCTGGCCGACATCTCGGTGAAGACGGGCGGGACCGGGACCCTGGTGTTCGCGACGGTGGTGCAGCGCATCTTCGCGGGCGATGCCCTCGCCATCGAGGAAGAGCGGCGAACCGTCTTCCGCGAGGAGGTGAAGGCGGGCGAGCGCAACCAGGCGCCGCGCCGCGAGCCCGCGCCCGACGACGTGCCGTGGCGCCGGCGGATCGCGCCGGACCCGGTCCTGCTGTTTCGCTTCTCCGCGCTCACCTTCAACAGCCACCGCATCCACTACGACCGCCCCTGGGCGACGGACCGCGAAGGATACCCCGGTCTGGTGGTCCACGGGCCGCTGACCTCCACCCTGCTGATCGACTTCGCGCGGGATCACGCGCCCGGCCGGACGTTTCGCTCGTACGAGACGCAGGCCCGCGCCCCGCTCTTCGACAACGACGCTTTCGAGCTGCGCGGCCGCCCGGCCGCCGACGGGCGGGCCTGCGACCTGTGGGCCGTGACCCCCGACGGCACGGTGGCCATGAGCGCCCGCGCCGAGCTCGCCTGACGAAAGAAAGGACGACCGATGGCCGACGAGACCATGGAGCTCCGGATGGATCCGAACGCCCTCTACCGGGAGGAGACGTTCACCGACCGCCGCATCGGGGTGATCCGGGTGATGACCCCGGTGAAGACCGACGGGGCGATCGACCTGGGCCGCCAGATCCTGTACGTGGGCGAGGCGCAGCTCCTCTCGCCGGTGGGCGCGCTGCCCATCACCTTCGACATCGAGGCCACCTCGCTCGGCGACGCGGCCGAGAAGTTCGCGGCAGGGGCCAAGGTCGCGGTCGAGCGCGCGATCCGGGAGCTGCAGGAGCTGCGGCGCGAGCAGTCCTCGAACATCGTGATCCCGGACCGGATGCCGCCGGACCTGGGCGGCCGGGGCGGACCACGGGGTCCCGGGCGGATCCAGCTCTGAGCGCGAGGGCGCGATGAACCTGCTGCGTCCGATCGACCGGCACGTCACCGTGGGCGGGCTCCGCTTCCACGTGCTCGACTGGGGCGGCGAGGGCCGTCCGCCCCTGCTCCTCCTGCACGGGTTCACCGGGCACGCGCACGCCTGGGA
>DATFYA010000041.1 GCA_035315345.1 Candidatus Methylomirabilota bacterium | reverse complement strand
CGCCGATCCCGTAGAACCCGAAGCCCCACCCGAAGACCGCGATCAGGAACGCGCAGCCGACGACCTTCCAGCCGTGGAACACCATCGCCGGAGAGCCTAGCGCAGCCCCCGGGCGGATGTTTCATGCCCGGACGAATCCAGATCCCCGGGGTCGCGACGGGCCCGGTGCGCTCGCCGGTGCGGATTAACCGCGGCTCCCGGCCGCGAATTTGGTATCAAGTAGGGAGATGGCCACCGCAGAAGCCGCGTCGGGAACGGCGACACCGAAGCCCGCCGTCTCCGCCGTGGAGATGGGCGCGCGCCAGCGCGAGATCTCGGTCTCCGAGTTCTTCACCAAGAACCGGCACCTCCTCGGCTTCGACAGCCCGCGGAAGGCGCTCCTCACCTGCGTCAAGGAGGCGGTGGACAACGCCCTCGACGCCGCCGAGGAGGCCGGCATCCTGCCCGACGTCGTCGTGGCGATCGAGGTCGTGCCGAGCAACGGGTCGCCGCCGCCGCCAGCCAGCCAGGCGACGCGCTTCCGGGTCACCGTCACCGACAACGGCCCCGGCATCGTCCGGCAGCAGATCCCACCAATCTTCGCGAAGCTCCTCTACGGGTCCAAGTTTCACCGGCTCCGGATGAGCCGCGGCCAGCAGGGCATCGGGATCTCGGCGGCCGGCATGTACGCGCAGCTGACGACGGGGAAGCCCGTCCAGATCACGTCCCGGACGAGCCCTCGCTCCCCCGCCCACTACTTCGAGGTGCAGATCGACACCAAGAAGAACGAGCCGCTGATCCTCGAGAAGAAGCAGATCGAGTGGGAGCACGCCCGGGGCACGCAGGTCACGCTCGAGGTCGAGGGCCGCTACCAGAAGGGGCGCGCGTCGGTCGACGAGTACATCGAGCAGACCGTCATCGCCAACCCGCACGTGCGGCTCACCTACCACGCGCCCGATGGCGAGACGAAGGAGCTGGCGCGGACGTACACCGAGTTGCCGCCGTCGCCGAAGGAGATCAAGCCGCATCCCTACGGCATCGAGCTGGGGATGCTGCTCAAGATGCTCCAGGACACCCGGAGCCATTCCGTCTCCGGCTTCCTGTCCGGCGACTTCAGCCGGGTGTCGCCCCGCCTCGCCGACGAGATGTGCAAGGCGGCCGGGCTCTCACCGCGGGCGCGCCCGCGCGACGTCCACGGCGAGACCGCGGAGGCGCTCTACAAGGCGATCCAGGCGACCAAGATCATGGCGCCGCCCACGAACTGCCTCTCGCCGATCGGGGAGAAGGCGATCCTCTCCGGCCTCTACCAGCAGATCAAGGGCGAGTTCTACACCGCGGTGAGCCGTCCGCCCGCGGTGTACCGCGGCAATCCCTTCGTGATCGAGGCGGGCCTGGCCTACGGAAAGGCGCCCGAGCCCGAAGGGGCGCTCCCCGAGAAGAAGGCGGTGCCGCTGGCCGAGGGCGAGCAGGAGTCGGGCGACCACGAGCTGGCGCGCGTCATCCGCTACGCCAACCGCGTGCCGCTGCTCTATCAGCAGGCGGCCTGCTCCAGCTACAAGGCGGTGCTGGACACCACGTGGCGCAACTACGGGGTGACCCAGTCGCGGGGCGCGGCCCCCGCCGGCCCCATGGTGATCTTCGTCCACATGGCTTCGGTGTGGGTGCCGTTCACCAGCGAGTCCAAGGAAGCCATCGCCGACTACGACGAGATCCGCAAGGAGATCACGCTGGCCCTGCGCGAGTGCGGGCGCCGCCTGGGCGCCTTCATCCGACGGCGCGAGCGGGCCCACAGCGAGCATCGTCGCCGCAACATCTTCGAGCTGTACATCGAGGAGGTCGTCGAGTCGTGCAACCGCCTCAAGGGCGGCACGCTGCCGGTCGCGAAGCTGAAGGAGCAGCTGCACCGCATGGCCTCGCTGCGCACCGGCGGAGCCAAGACCGACGAGGCCCTCGGCAAGAACGGCAGCGGGCCGGAAGGGCTGCCGCACTCGATCATCGTGACCGTCGACGGGGTCGAGGGCGAGGTGCCGGAGCCGGTCGAGGCGGAGACGGTGGAGGGGAATTCCACGAATGGGGCCTCGGCGGGGGACGACAAGCCGGCCCGGGGCAAGCGGACGCGCGGCAAGGGCGCCGCGCCGCGGCGGGCGGGCAAGCCGGTCCGGAAACGCGCCGCGGGCAAGCGCCGGACGCGGTAGGATCCGGCCATGGCCTCGAAGACCCGCAAGCCCAGCGCGGTGGAGAAGAAGCTGATCGGCGTCGCCGACGTGGTGATCAGCGCGGCCCAGAAGCGCCGCGATCCGACCCTGGCGATCCCGGTCCGCTCGCTGTCGAACGTCAGCTTCAACGAGCGCAAGGGCCATCTCGAGATGGGCCGGCGCAAGCAGGCGCGCTCGTTCTTCAACGTGGGCATGGCCAAGAAGTTCATGCAGACCGTCCTGGTGGCCGACGCCCTCTGCGAGCTGCAGCGGGCCAACCTCACCACCTCGCTGCGGGAGATCTACTACCGCACGAAGCACACCATCAAGAACTCGCACGAGAACACGCTCGACACCCAGGACGAATCCGACCCGTTGATCGAAGACCTCGAGGTCACCCTGGAGGCCCTCCGCGAGGAGCTGCACGTGCGGGCGGAGAACGCGGGCTCCATCGTGGGGCCGCTGGTGCTGGTCGACGACGGCGATCAGGTGGACTGCGCGCGGCTCGGCAAGGGCGGCTATTCCGTGCCCTCGATCGTCGAGCCGGAGTACCTGCAGATCCGACGGTGCACCGCCGACTTCGTGCTGCTGGTCGAGAAGGGCACGCAGTGGAACCGGCTCTCCGAGGACAAGTTCTGGCGCCGCTACAACTGCATCCTGCTCACCGGCAACGGCCAGCCGCCCCGCGGGGTACGACGGCTGGCCCGGCGGCTACACGAGGAGAAGGGCCTGCCGGTCTACGTGCTGGTGGACAACGACCCGTGGGGCTACTACATCTACTCGGTGGTCAAGCAGGGCTCGATCAACCTGGCCTTCGAGAGCCAGCGCATGGCCATCCCCAAGGCGAAGTTCATCGGGCTCTCCAGCGCGGATCCCGAGGCCTACGGGCTGCCGCGCAACGTCGGCATCAAGCTCAACGACAAGGACATTGCGCGGGCCCGCGAGCTGCTGAACTACAGCTGGTTCCAGAAGAAGCCGTGGCAGGAGGAGATCAAGCGGATGCTGTCGATCGGCCTCAAGTACGAGCTGGACGCGCTCGCCAACAAGGACTTCCAGTACCTCACCAAGCGCTACCTGCCGCGCAAGCTCAAGGAGAAGGACTGGCTCGACTGATGAGCGAGCAATTCCCGGGCTGCCTGCTGATCGTCACCGTCGAGGTCGACCCGGCCGTCGAGGCCGAATGGAACCGCTGGTACGACACCGTGCATCTGCCCGACGCGCTCAAGTGCCCGGGGGTGCGGCGGGGGCGCCGCTACGTCTCCACCGGCGACGTCTCCGAGACGACCCACGGCAAGACCGAGCGCGCGGGCACGCGCATCTACACCACGATCTACGAGCTGGACAGCCCCGCCGCCACCTCGACCCCGGAGTTCCAGGCCATGCGCGGCTGGTATCACTTCGCCCCCCACGTCCGCTCCCGCACCCAGACCATCATCCCGGCGTAGCCCGGGGTCAGGTCTTGCATTACGACATTTCCGCCCAGGCCGGGGTCAGGCCGGGGTCAGGTCTTGCATTACGACATTTCATCGCGCGGCAGCCTGCTGGGCAATCGTCGGAAATGTCGTATTGCAAGACCTGACCCCATCTGGACGGGGTTGAGATGATGGAGGCATGGCGAGCTTCCAGCGGGATCTGTTCGCCGTCGAGACTCCGCGCTGCGATGCGCAACTAGGCGGGCTGCAGCGGACGGACCTGGGGGCCGGCGCGTGGATCGACCATCGGCCGGAGTGGATCGAGGGCCACGAGGCCCTGCTGGACGCGCTCTGGACGGCGATGCGCTGGCAGGCGCACCGGCGCCGCATGTACGACCGCGTGGTGGACGTGCCCCGCCTCGTGGCGTCGTGGCCGGACGACGGGCCCGGCCACCCGCTGATTCCCGATCTGGCCCGCGCGCTCTCGCAACACTACGGCCGACCGCTGCCCGGCATCTCGTTCGCGGCCTACCGCGACGGCCGGGACAGCGTCGCCTTCCACGGCGATCGCCTGGGCCCCGCGCGCGAGGATGCGATCGTGGCGATCGTCGCGCTGGGCGCGCGGCGGCGCTTCCTGCTCCGCCCGGTGGGCGGCGGGCGCTCGCGCGCCTTCGACTTCGGCGGTGGCGATCTCCTCGTCATGGGCGGCACCTGCCAGCAGACGTGGGAGCACGCGGTCCCCAAGGTGGCGCACGCCGACCTCCGCATCAGCATCCAGCTCCGCTCCGCCCCCGTCGATCCGGCTCCGTACTCCTCCTCTTGACAGCCCGCCGGCGCGGTTCTAGAGTCGCACCGGCTGTCGCCCCGTCACGCCGGTCAGGCGGGCTCGAGCCGGTAGCTTCCTCGTCGCACCCGTCGTCGTTCCGCTCCGTTCCGGGATGTGAAGTCCGACCTTGGCCGGCGAGGCGGCCGTGCGGCCTCGTCACGCGCAGCGAGCCGACCCACCACGAGGTTCGATCCGGGATGGCCGACCGCGGCTCCATGCCTGGCGCTCCCCGAGAGGTCAAGCTCGGCTACCTCCACGTCGGCGCCGTCGAGCACGGCATCTGCCGCTACGGCCGCCTGCTGGCCGCCGAGGCGCGACGCCAGCCGAACGTCCGGGTGCTGGAGCGAAGCATCGTGCTCACCGATCGGCCCGCGAGAAACGCGCGAATCGTGCGCGACGCGGCCGAGGCGCTCTCCGCGGCAGACCTCATCCACATCCAGATCAGCACCGCGGGAGACGCCACGTGGGGACGCGACCTCCGCGCCGTCGTGAACCTGTCGCTCTTCCGGCGCTTTTCCGGCAAGCCGCTGGCGGCGACCCTGCACGACGCCACGACCGTCGCCGCACTCGGGATCGACGGGGTGGGTCCGCTGGTGCGGCGCGTGACCGTCGAGACGCTCAAGGGCCCGATGCGGCCGATGGTGCGCCTGGCCCGGCAGGTGGCGGCTCGCCGCATCGATCTCGGTCGGCTGTGGCGGCCGATCTGGGACTTCCGCCACGTCAGCCCGTACGTGGTCGCGCGTTGGGCGGCCCGGCGGGCCCACGGCCTGTTCGTGCTGACCCGCAAGGAGCGCGACGCCCTGACCGCGTTGCGGCGCGATGGCCGGCTCGTGCTGATTCCGCACTTCGTGGAGCAGGCGCCGGCGCCGGTGTCACCGATGATCCGCCCAGGCCGGACGCGGACGGTGGCGCTCGCCGGCTTCATCTTCGCGAGCAAGGGGCACCACCTGCTCATCGACGCCATGCCGTTCATGCCGGACGTGAAGGTCGTGTTCGTGGGCGGCGCCGGGTTCGGGCGATCCGGGCCGGGCCAGTATCGGGCGCTGCTCGAGCAGGCCCAGCGGCGCGGCGTGCGCGGCCGGCTCGAGGTGACCGGCTACCTGGACGATGCCGCCTACGGCGCGGCGCTGCGACAGGCCGATCTTGCGGTGTGCCCGTTCGAGGACAACAAGGCGGCCTCCGGATCGCTGTCATCGCTGATCGCGCTGGACTGCCCGATCCTGGCCTCGGACACGCCCCTCATCGCCGAGTACAACGCGCTCTCGGCGGGCGCGATCGCGACCTTCTCGCCGTTCACCCCGCGGGCGTTGGCCGCGCGTATCCGCGAACTGCTCGACACGCCGCGCGAGCAGCTGACCCGGGGGCTCGGCGAGCTGCGGGAGCGGCTGTCCATCGCTCGCATCGCGGCCCAGCACATCGAGACCTATCGCCGGCTGCTGGACGACCGCTCGGATCCGGGCGCATCGCCGGGAGTCGCCCGCCGTATGGAGCCCGCCTGACCGGGGCGAGGATGTAGTATCGGCTTTGGGGAGGCCGCGGTCGATTCCCTCCCGTGCCGTTCGACCAGAGAGCAGGGGAGGCGAGAGCGCGCGCATGAGCATCTTCTACGGCTGGGTCATCGTGGGCGTGGGCATCGTGGTGACCTGCATCGGCATGGGCGCGATGCTGTCGCTGAGCGTCTTTCTCCAGCCGATGTCCGAGGCGATGGGCTGGTCGCGGACCGGCATCTCGACCGCCGCGCTCCTCAACTGGCTCAGCATGGGCGTGGGCGCGTTCCTCTGGGGCGCGCTATCCGACCAGTACGGCACGCGCGTCGTCCTGCTGCTGGGCGGCGGGCTCCTGGGCATCGGCATGGTCACCGCCAGCCAGGCCACGAGCCTGCTGCAGTTCCAGATCCTGTTCGGCGTGCTGGTGGGGCTGGCGTCGGGCAGCTTCTACACCCCGCTGACCGCCACCACGAGCCGATGGTTCGTCCGGCACCGCAGTCTCGCCGTGGCCCTGGTCTCGGCGGGCATCGGGCTCGGCTCCTCGACGGTCGCGCCCCTGGCGCGGTGGATCATCACGCACTACGACTGGCGCCTGGCCATGTTGGTGATCGGCAACATCGCGTGGCTGGTCATCATCCCGGCCGCGCTGCTCGTGCGCGAGCCGAGCGCCTCGGGACCGGGCGCGGCCGCGGCGGCCTCGGGCGCGGGCGAGCGTGAGATGACGGTGGGGCAGGCGATCCGCACCCCGCAGTTCGCGGCCATCGCGCTCACCTACTTCGCGTGCTGCGCCGCGCACTCCGGGCCGATCTTCCACATGATCACGCACGCGATCGACCGCGGTGTGACCGCGATGGCGGCGGTGACGGTGCTGAGCGTGGCCGGCCTCGCCTCGCTCGGCGGCAGAGTCGTCTGCGGGCTGATCGCCGATCGCGTCGGGGCGAAGCAGACCCTGGTGGTCGGGCTGGCGATCCAGGCGCTCGCGATCAGCTTCTACATCGGCACGCGCGATCTCGTGAGCTTCTACGCGCTCAGCGTGGTGTTCGGCTTCGCCTACGGCGGGGTGATGCCGCTCTACGCGATCCTCGTGCGCGAGTACTTCGGCGCGCGCATCATGGGCACCACCTTCGGCGCGGTGGCCCTGGTCTCCACGCTCGGCATGGCGCTGGGACCGGTGACCGGCGGGTGGCTGTACGACTCCTTCGGCAGCTACTTCTGGCTCTTCATCGCCTCGTGCGCGATCGGGATCGGCGCGGTGGTGATCGCGTTCACCTTCCGTCCGCCGACCGCGGCGCCCGCCGTCCTGTCCAGCCCGAGCGCGGCGCGCCTGTAGCGATGCCTCAGGCGGCCGGCGGCTCCGGCGGCCGGCGGCTCGTCCAGTCGGTCGCGTCCTCGTAGGCCTGCCCGATGCGGAGCGCGGTGGCCTCCGCCCCGGCGTGGGCGACGATCTGCAGCGATGTGGGCAGGCCGGCCGGGGTGAAGCCGTTCGGCACCGCGAGGCCGCACAGGCCGAGGTAGTTCACCGGCCGCGTGAAGTGCGCCGCGGTGCCGGCCTGATCGGCCTGCTCGATCGGGATCGCGGGGGTCAGCGCGGTCGGGGTGAGCAGCGCGTCCACGTCGGCGAGCGCGGCCTCCACCGCGCGGCGATGCTCCTCGCGCTCGGCCAGGGCCAGCAGGTAGTCGCGCGCGGAGATCCCGCGGCCGATCTGGATCCGCGGCCGCACGTGCGGATCCACCGGCAGGCTCTCGTCGTCGACCAGATGGCCCACGAAGCGATAGCCTTCGGCGCCGATGATCCGCCCCGTCGCGGTCGCGTAGTCGCTGAACCGGTGGGGCAGGGTGCAGCGCACGATCTGGGCGCCCTGCTTGGCCAGCGTCTCGATCGAGGCGTCGTAGGCGGCGAGCATGTCGTCGTCGACGCCCTTGCGCTCGACGTCGGGCATCACCGCGAGGCGCAGGCCCGCGACGCCCCGGCGCAGTGTCGGCATCGGATCGGCGGCGGCCCACGCGAGCGTCTGCGCATCGCGCGGGTCCGGCCCGTTCAGCAGGCGGAAGAGGATCGCCGCGTCCTCGACGGAGCGGGCCATCGGCCCCGGCGTGTCGAGCGTGAAGGACAGGGGCAGCACGCCGTACGTGCTGATCCGTCCCGCCGTCACCTTGAGCCCCACGATGCCGCACCAGCCCGCGGGCAGGCGCACCGAGCCGCCGGTGTCGGTGCCGATGGCGATCGGCGCGAGTCCGGCCGAGACCGCCACCGCCGAGCCGCTCGACGAGCCGCCCGGCGTCCGGTGGACCGTCGGGTCCCACGGATTGCGCGGAGTGCCCATGTGGGTGTTGGTGCCCCAGCTGCCCATCGCGAACTCGACGGTGTGGGTCTTGCCGATGACGATCATGCCCGCGGCGATGGCGCGCTCGGCCAGCGTCGCGGTGACCGTGGACACGCGCCGGGCCCAGACCTTGGAGCCGCCGGTGGTGACGCGCCCGTCGAGGTCCACCAGGTCCTTGAGCGCGATGGGCACGCCGTGCAGCGGCCCCACGCGCTGGCCGGCCCGGATCGCCCGGTCGGCGCCCTCGGCGGCCAGCCGCGCCTCGTCGGCGTAGACCGCGATGAACGCGTGCAGCGCCGGGTCGTGCCGGCGGATGCGCGCGAGCAGCGCGTCCACCACGTCCACCGGCGAGAGGGTCCGCGCCCCGAAGGCCTGCGAGAGCTCCGCCACACCGGCCCATACCGGATCGATCGTCGTCATGCCGAGGGTCCTCTCTGGAAGCACTGGCGTCCGATGAAGTCCTTCACCTGCGCGATGCACTTGTCGGTGTCCGGCCCCGCCTGCTGCACGAAGCCGTGGCGGGCGTCCGGGAAATGCTCGAGCTCGACGTGGCCGCCCGCCTGCCGGTAGGCGTGCACGAAGGCCTCGGTGATGGCCGCCGGCACGTTGTCGTCCTGATCCGGCTGGGCGATCCAGACCGGCGGCCGCGCGGTGGCCTCGCCGGCCTGCACGATGCGGGTGACGCTGACTGCCGCCATCGCCGCCTCGTCCGTGAAGAAGGCGCGGTGCGAGGCGATCAGCCGCCTGGCGTCGAAGCCCGAGGGCGGGGGCGGCTCGTGCTCGCGGGAGCGCGCGTAGCGATACCGGGCCAGCGGGTCGGCCACCGGGTAGAGGGCGACCACGAACGCCACCGCGGCGTCGCCCGCGCCGGCGTCGAGGCCGCCGTCGGGCCGCACGATGGGCGTGCCGGCGTGCTCGGGCGCGGCCGGCTTCACGCCGTGCAGGAGCGATAGCAGCCCGCCGCTCGAGCTGCCGAGCAGTCCGATGCGCGCGGCGTCCACGCCGAGGCGGGCCGCGTGCGCGCGGGTGTAGCGGACGCCGGCCGCCACGTCGGCGCCGGCCGCCGGATAGCGGTGATCCGGCGCCTGGCGGAAGTCCAGCGCGACGACGACGAGGCCCGCGGCGGCCAGCGCCCCGCACAGAATGGGGTCCGCGGTGCGATCGAGCCGGGCCCACGCCCCGCCGTGCACGTAGACCACCGCGCCGAGCGGTGCGGCCGCCTCGCCGCGCGGGCGGTACACGCGGGCCAGCAGGTCCGTCCCGCTCGGCCGGGCGAACACGATGTCGTCCTGATCGACCTCGTAGGGACCGGTCATGTCGAAGCGAACGGGCAGGGTCATGGCGTCGTCGTCATGACGACAGGCGCGACAGGTACTGCGCGACGAAGTCGGTGCCGACCAGCGCGACGTAGGCGTCGGTGAGCCGCCGGGTGATCGGCCCGGGGATGTGGCCGTTGCCGATGGGCTGGCCGTTGACCGAGCGCACGCCGCAGATGCAGAGGCTGGTCGAGGTCAGGAAGACCTCGTCGGCGGTGACCGCGTCGTAGACGTCCAGGTCGCGCTCCTCGCAGGGGATGCCGAGGCGCCCGGCCAGGTCGATGACGGTGCGCCGGCTCACCCCGGGCAGCACGTACTGCTCGCGCGGGGTGTACACGCGGTCGCCGCGCACCACGAAGACGTTGCTGCCCACGCCCTCGCACAGGTTGCCGTGCTCGTCCAGGAGGATCGACCACGCCTCGGGCCGCGCCGTCTTCACCTCGCGGTCGGCGAGGATGAGGTTCAGGTAGTTGTGGGTCTTCGCGCGCGGGCTCAGCATCGAGGGCGGCGTGCGCCGGATCGAGGACACCGCCACCTCGATGCCGTCGCGGAACAACGCGGCGCGCTTCCGCAGGGGCAGGGGCGTGCAGTCCACGATCACCTGCGGGCCGGTGTGCTCCCAGCCCTCGTCGCCGATCGCGTCGACCCCGCGGCTGATGCGCTGAGCCACCCACCAGTCGCCCGCGGCCGCGCGCAGCGGCTCGTTGCGCTCGACCACCTGCTCGGTGATCGCGACCATCTCCTTGGGCTCGAGCCCGATGTCGATGCTCAGGTAGCGCAGCGAGCGATAGAGGCGCTCGACGTGCTCCTCGAGGCGGAAGATGCGGCCGTCGAAGGTGCGCGTCATGTCGAAGCACCCGTCGCCCCGGTTGAAGCTCCGGTCGCGATAGGGGATGACGATGTCGGTCTCCAGCGCGAAGCGGCCGTTGAAGTAGGCGGTGCGGGTCCGTGGCAGCAGGGTCATGGGCGTCCTCCCATCGAGATACTACTCCAGGTGCTCGGCCGGTCGCCGTTTCGTCTGGCTACCGCCGGGCGAGCAGCCGGCGGAAGCAGGCCGCGTGCTCGAAGCCGTAGGGGGCGCCCAGCTCGGCCGCGCCCTTCCTGACCCGCTCGCCGATCGTCACGCCTTCCGGCACGTTGAAGCCGGGCAGCTGGCTCTGGTGCCGCACGAGGGCGGCGATCTGACGGTCGATGCCCGCGCCCACGTCCACGATGACATCGGGCTCGTCGGCGCCCCAGTACCACAGCTCGCGCACCTTGTGCGGCTCGAGCCCTTCCTCGGTGATGTGCTCGGCGAAATGCAGGTGGTCGCGGGCGTACGGATACACCGCGTCGGTGGTCACGATGCCGGCCTTGCGGTGGTCGCGGTGCTGGAAGCCCTTGATGCGGTACGGATCGTGGACGAACACGGTGTGCGGGCGGTGGCGGCGGATCGCCCGGACCACGTCGCCCAGGAACTCGCGGGTGTCCTCGAGACGCCCGTCGGGATAGCCGAGCATCTCGACGTGGCGCACCCCCATGAAGTCGGCGGCGGCCCGCTGCTCCTGCTCGCGCTTGCGCACGAGCGCCTCCGGGGTCAGGTCGCGATCGGCGGTGCCCGCCTCGCCGTTGGTGCAGAGCACGTAGCTCACGTCGCAGCCCGCGGCCACCCACGTGGCGATGACGCCGCCCGAGCCGATCTCCGCGTCGTCGGGATGCGCGAAGACCACCATGGCGGATTCGGGCACGGCGGTGACGATCTCGAGCTTGCGGTCGGCGTGATCGGGCATGAAGGGGGTCTCGCTCCTCGGGGTGACGGCGCTAGTGGTGAAGGGTGGCCAGCACCGCGGGCAGCGCGGCCACCAGCTCCTGGAGGCAGGCGCGCACGCGGGCGATGTTGGCCTCGGCCTTGTCGGGAATCCCGCCGCGCGTGATGTGGGCGATGAACTCCTCGCGGTCGGTGGTCATGAGCAGTGACGCGTTGACCTCGAGCTGCAGGGCGTGGACGCGGTGGCGCTCGGGCTGGCCGAAGGTGGTCACGATGTTGCCGCCGGTGTAGCCGGTGACGTTGTCGTGCACCTCGAAGCCGTGGTCGGTGAAGACGCGGGCGACCGCGGCGGCGAGGGGGGGCGCGCAGGTGGCGCCGTGCCGTGTGCCGATGATCACCTGATGGTCGCCCATGCGGCGCGGGCTGCCGGTGTGGCCATCCAGGAGCAAGGCGTAGCCGTACATGGCCCGCAGCTCGGCGAGCAGGCGCTCCAGCGTCGCATAGTACGGATCGTAGAGCGCGCGCAGCCGCGTCTCGAGGTCGTCCGCACCCAGCGGCCGCGCGAAGATGGCCACCTCACGCATCGTGTGGGTGCGCACCACGCCGCGGCGGGATCGCACCTCGTCCTCGTGGCGCTCGAAGTCGTCGCGCCGGCGGTTGACGTCCACGAACATCCGGGAGAACGGGGTGGCCAGCACGGTGGCGCCGTGCTCGTGCAGGTCGCTGTAGAGGTCGGCCGCGAACGTGTCGGCGAAGCCGTAGGCGAAGGTCTCGAACCGCGCCTCCGCGTAGTGGTCCCGGGTGATGTCGGGGAGGGGCTGCGTGCCGTAGTGGGGGACGCTGACCAGGATCGGCGCGCGGGCTCCCCCCGTGGGATGCCGGACGATCGGAAAGGGCTCCACCGGATGGGCTAGGGGGCGAGCGAGCCCCGAGTCGGTATCCGGCCCGGAGGTGCGGCGGAGCGGAGAGCGATCGTCCGTCCCATGCCCGGAGTCTAGGCGACAACGAGACGGAAGGCAAAGCCCGGGCCGAGGGTCAGGCCCGGGTCACTCGCGATCGACCAGCAGCTTCAGGGTGACCCGGCGCTTCTTGGCGTCGGGAATGTCCGCGTTGGTGATCGGCCCCAGGCTGGCGGACTGTATCCGTGCGAGCTGGATACCCTTGTCCATCAGGAACTTTCGCACCGCGTCCACGCGTCGCTGGCTGAGGCCGTAGTTGTAGTCGGTCGCTCCGCGCGGATCGGTGTAGCCGCCCAGCTCGACGGTCAGCGTCGGATGCTCCTCCATCTCCTTGGCCACCGAGATCAGCGCGGTCTGGGCGGCGTCGGTCAG
This sequence comes from Candidatus Methylomirabilota bacterium, assembly GCA_035315345.1. NCBI lineage: Bacteria > Methylomirabilota (SeqCode) > Candidatus Methylomirabilota bacterium. The sequence continues at coordinate 2,134 of DATFYA010000041.1, read as the reverse complement.
CTCGATGCTGTCCGGCGAGAAGTACACCTCGAGGCTGCTGGCGGTCGCCTGGTTGAAGCGGTTCTTCCACAGCCGTGTCAGGCGCCCGTCGACGGTCTCGGCTTTCTTCGAGGCCTCGTCCGCTCGCTTCTGCGCGTTGCCCACCGAGCCGGCGAGGCCTTCGACACGCTCGTCGACCTGGTTGAGGCGCTGGTTCATCTGCTCGAGCCGGTCCTCGACACTGGACCCGCTTCCGGATTGGACCCGCGTGGCTGGAGGGGGCGGCTCTCTGGTCGGGCTCACCCGACCGGCCTGGGCGGTGCGCGTCGGCACAGGCTCCGCGGTCATGAAATCGGTGCCGGCGCAGCCTCCGCAGAGGAGCAGCACGACGAGCGGCAGTGTCGGTCGTGGGCGTGATCGCATGAGCCCTCCCGTGGGCGCGTTCCTTCTACCGGCTCGTGTTCCCGGCCGCAAGCGCGGCCCGCGCCCGGCCGAGCAGATCGGGATCGGTCGCCGTCGAGGCTTCCATGCGGCGGTACACGGCATCCGCGGTCGCCCGATCGCCGGTCGCGACCAGCCCTCGCACCGCGCCGAGCTGCGCCCGCTGGCCCCAGGTCGAATCCGGATTCAGGTACGCCGCGGTGAGGAACCAGCGCACCGCGAGCGCGTCCTGGCCATCCGCGGTGAGGCTCTCCCCCAGCCGCACCGCCGCTTCGCTGTACACGTCGCCCTCGGCGCCCTTCACGATGCGCTCGAACAGGGCGCGCGCCTGCGCTCGCCGTCCGATCGCGTCCATCATGCGTGCGCGCGGCAGCAGGCTCTCGGCGGTCCATTCCGCGCGCGGGTGATCGCGCGCCAGCTGCTCGTAGGCGGCCAGCGCCTCATGCGGCCGGCCGAGCGCCTCGTACACCTGCCCCTGCAGGTACAGGCGTCGCGGCGCCTGGTCTCGCGAGCGGTCGGTGGCCGCCACCTGCGCGATCTGCGCCTGCGCCAGCGTCGGCGATCCCGTGCGCAGCAGCGACTCGGCGAAGTCCAGGCGCGCCGACGACTTGAGGGGGTTCGACGGATACCGGGCCAGCATCTGCTCGTAGGTTGCGCGCACCACCGACCACTGGCGATCGGCCGCCGCCTGACCGGCCACCGCGGCGAGCAGCGTCGGATTGGATGGATACGTCGGATAGCCGGTCACCAGGTCGCTGGAGAGGGCCTGCACGTCCGTCCAGAGGCGATCCTCGGTGCCGAGCCGGACCAGCGTGTGCAGCACGGCCGGCGTGGTCTCGGCGTCGCCGGCGCCGTTGAGGAACGGCTCGGCGAACTGCTGCAGCGGGGGACTGCCCGCCGCCAGAGCCTGACAGCTGCGACCGTCGACCCGGATCAGGGGCGCGTCGGCTCCGCCGCGGGCCAGGCCCTCGACCACGATGTGCCGCTCGTACCCGGCGCACAGCTGCCTGGTCCGGATCAGCTCGCGAAGGTCGGATCCGGCGTCCTTCTCGCGGCCCGTTTTCACCAGGAGCACCGACCGGCTCAGCCGGCCGACGGCGGCCGCCGGGCTGCTGGGGTAGCTCTTCACCAGCTGGTCGAACCACTGCCGCGCGGCCCTCGCATCGCCGGCCTGCACCGCAGCCTGGGCGCTCAGCAGCAGCCCGAGCGGCGCGCGCTCGTCCCTGGGGAAGACGTGGGAAATCTGCGCCCACGTCCGCTGTGCACTGTCGACATGGCCGAGGCGCACCTGGGCCCACCCCAGCGCCAGCGCGATTTGCGGAGCCGCCGGATCGTGGCCGTTCTTGGACAGGAACTCGCCGTAGTGTCGGGAGGCCAGCGCGTAGTCCTTCGTTCCGTACGCGGCCTCGCCCGCGACGAGCAGCGCGCCCCGATGCACGGAGGTCGTGGTGAGGCTCTGCAGGACGCTCTCCGCCCGACTCAGCGCCGACGCGTAGTTGCGGTCTGCCAGATCAGCCCGGGCTTGATCGAGCATCGCGGTCGCCGATGGTCCAGCCGGACCGGACGTCGCCGATCCCGAAGACGGGGCTCCGCCGCCAGGCGACCCGCCGGTCCCGCCCCCTCCAGCCGCGGCTCCCGCGCCACCCGCCGCACCGGCTGCGCCCGCAGCTCCGCCACCAGGGCCGGCGCCTGCTGCGCCCGCCGCACCGGCGGC